>JAITHJ010000070.1 GCA_031280035.1 Spirochaetaceae bacterium
TAGGAATTATCAGCGGAACGGCGATTGCTTTTATTCTAAACAAACTCTTGGCGGATAAAGTAAAAGATAAGACTCATAGAATCGGCTTAAAAGCGGTCTCGTATATTATTTGCGGGATATTAGGCATGGTTTTTGCCGTAATTGGTTCTTTACGGCCTATCCTTGATACGTTCATGCAAGACCGTATAGCGCTTATTGAAGTTAAATTTGCACAATTATTCCCAGATTCAAATGTACTGGAAATGACTATCGACGCCGGTGAACTTACCTCTACTATTGAGGAATTGAGGCAAACAATAGATAACATCAATACAAATGATGATAGTTTTCTTGAAAAGGTGATTTATAATGCTTTTCTGAACAAGTTAATGGTATATGTAAACGCGGCGGGAGACGGCATAAATACGCTAAATAATCTGAGTAATGAAAACGGATTAGTTACGGTAAAATCTGTTTTGTACGGCTTAAAAGACATGGCGCTGGAAACCGTTTCTCCCTATTTTATATTTGGACAAATTGGAATGCTCGTTTTATTGTTGATTTTTATTGGAATTTACACCGGCGTTGCCGTCTATTTTATAAAAGGCGGCGCAATGTATAACAAATCAATAGTGTTTGGGGACATTGCCTATAATAAAGATACTGAAAAATCTTCCAATAAAGGTATGTGAAGATTCTTATCTGCGGGCGCGGCTTCTTTACTAAAAAAAAAAAATACGGTAGTATTAACTCATATAGAGGTTTTGATGGACATTTTAAGTATCTTTTTGCTGGTAATCTTTATCATTGTTTCTCTCTTGCTGATAATGCTTGTGTTGATTCAGAGTGAAGAAGGCGATAGTTTGGGCGGCGTTTTTGCCGGTGGAAGCGGCTCCGCTTTTGGCTCCCGTTCAGGAAACGTACTTACGAAAGCTTCCTCAATACTCGGTGTGCTGTTCTTTGTCTTGAGCTTTAGTTTGGCTTTGTTGAACCGGACTCCTCTTGATGATAAAGGCGTTGAAGAAGCTGGACGCCAAGCGCTTCCCGCTCAAACAAACGATCTAAAAGATTATGCGCCGCCGTCTGATACCAGTATGAATAACGCTTTGCCAGAGGATTTCAATCAAATAAATAACAGCTCCGCTCTTCAGTCCGATGAAGAATCTGTAAAGAACACACAAGAACAAAACGCTCAAAACTAAAAAGCCGATTGGGGGAGTATTTCATGTTACTAACCGATGTTTTTTTGCCTGAATTCATCATCAATGATTTACAGGCCGTTGACAAAGAAGAAGTTTTCGAGGAAATGACCAGCCATTTTTGCCGTGTCTCTAAACTTGATATTCATGACCAAATAATCGCCGCCCTTCGTGAGCGGGAACAGAAAATGTCAACCGGAATACAAAATGGAATCGCCATACCACACGGGAAATCAGCCGTTGTAAAAAACGTTTTCGGCGTACTTGGCGTTTCAAAGAAAGGCATTGAATATGGATCGCTGGACGGAAAACCCGTTCATCTTGTCTTGATGCTGCTCGCCCCGCCTGTTGAAGCGGAGCGGCATTTGCATCTGCTTCAAAGAATGGCGGACTTATTGAGAAATCCGCGCTTTTACGAAGATATAACCGGCGCTTCCAGCGTGCAAGAGATTTTAACGCTCCTTAATAAATACGAAAACTCAGAGGCGGGAGATGGATGAACAGACCATACTTCATCATCTATTTGAAGTCGAGAAAAATGCTTCTCAAATTGTAGAGATCGCTCAAAAAGAAGCGGCGGCTCTTATAACTGAAAATGACCGCGCCTGCCGCGCTGATTTTGATGCGGATTTCACAAGAGAATACGCCGCGCTGGAAACTGATTTTAACAAACAAATACAAGAAATAGATGATTCTTACGCTAAAGAACTTGAACGTTTGAGTGCAGAGCTTGATCAATGTAAGCCCGATCAAGAAAGATTTAATGCGCGTATGCGAGAGTTTTTGCTTAGCGAAGGCGGACAGCCTTTCAATAAGGCGTAGATATGGGCGCAGAACGTTCTTTCATATACGCTAAAGCCTGTGGAATTATAGCTCGTTCCTTTGTTGAAACACGATTATCCCGCCTCTCTGCAATTCAATCGCTTGATGAGTTTAATGCGCTGGTTTTTCACAATGACGTTGATCTTAAAAATGCAAAAGTAGCGGACATTGAACAAAAAGTAACCAGTCAAACGCTAAAAACACTTCTTTCAATCATAAATTCGTTCCCAAAACCGCCGGAGTTCATTATTCGGCTCATAAAAAATTACGAATACGCTGATTTGAAAAGCGCTCTTGCCGCAATCAGGCGCGGCGATGAAAAAATGCCCGCACACAATTCGCTTGGACGCTTTGGAAGCGTCCGGTTTTCAGCGTATCCTAATCTTAATCTCATGGTAAAAGGAACAGAATACGTATTTTTGCTTAAAACAAATATTGATGCCGCAGAAGACGTTCATGCCGCATTAGATAAACACTATTACGTCTTGCTCTTATCCGCATTAAAACAGCTTCCTAAAAAAAGCGTACCCGTATTTCGCTTTATACTGGGAGAAGAAATTGCTCTGATGAACTCCTCATGGGCGCTGAGATTGCGCGCTTATTATAATCTAAGCGCAGAAGCAGTATCTGAACGGCTTATTGATGAAGAACTTGATGGTAAATCTCTTGCCCGTGACGCACGGGCGTGTCTTTCATTTGCGCTAAATCATAGACCGGAGTGGGTTTCATGGCGGCGCGCGCGGTTTCTAAATCCAGAAATGCCAAAAGTGTATTGGAAATGCGATCCTGTCTATTTTCAAAACGCCGCCGCTGTGTATCTTTACCAGCTTGCGCGAAAGAACTTCCGCCGCCATCCGTTTTCACTAGATACGGCCGCTTGTTTTGTTAGATTAAAGCAGTTTGAGGAACAAGCGTTGAACAGTGTCGCCGAAGGAATAAGTCTTGGCGTTCCCGCTGCCGAAGCTCTTAAAATCGCTGGAGGAGCGCTGTGATACGTCCTGAAAAGATGAAATACGCTGAAATTACCGTATTGGAGCGCGACCTTGAAAATGTGATTAAATTCCTTGGGAGAACTGGGGAATTACAGTTGTCCTATCCCTTAAAAGAAAGAAATCACATCACTAAAAAGAATGAAAGAACGCTTCCCGCAGAAGATACTATTGATAAAATCAAAAATTGCGCGCGTTATCTTGGAATAGAACTTCCATCCGAACCTTTTTTGGATACGGAGTGTGTAACTGAAGCGGATAATACGGCAATTTTGCCGGTTTGTGAAACAATAAACACGCTTGAGATGGAAGCGTATAACCTGAATCTTGAAAAAGGCCGTATCGAAAGTCAACTTACGGCGCTTTCTGGGTTTGAAAACATAGCGGATTCTCTTTCCGGCAGCGATAGTTTTTCTTTTTTGAATCTGAAAATTGGCAGACTTGATCCAGAAAAACGTGAAAAACTCGTTGAAAAAATGGGCGAGCGGGCGTTAATTGTGCCTTTAAGCGGCGGTGAGAACAAAGTTTTTGTTGCTTCGGCTAAAAAAGAGCGGTTTGGTCTGGAGTCCGAATTGAAGGAACAAGATTTTGTTCCAGCGCAAATTCCCGATGAACTTTCCGCTGCGCCTTCCAGCGCTATTCATCAATTAAAAGTACGGCTTGACGAATTGCCGGCAATGTTTTGTGATATTGACACAAAAAAAACTTCGTACCGTGAAGTTTTTGGCGTTTTATTGCAAAAATGCTATGCTTCACATCTTATGTCTAAGATAATAGCTGAAATAAAAAGTAAACTTGTCTCGACTGGCGCCGCTTATATTATTTCAGGATGGGTGTCCGCACGAACAATTTTAGGTTTTGTTACCGGGCTTGAGAAACTTACAGACGGACGTGTTGCCGTCTTGTGTCTTGAACCGTGGGAGGCGCAATGTGTACGTGACGGCAGGGAAAAAATCCCTGTCCGGCTTAAACACGGCCGGTTTTCAAGAGCTTTTGAGCCGTTAGTTTTTTCCTATGGAGCTCCTCTTTATGGCGCAATAGATCCAACGCCCATAACAGCCTTTTTTTTTACACTGCTTTTTGCCATCATGTTTGGCGATGTTGGACAGGGATTTATACTTTTTCTGCTCGGTGTTTTCGCCGGAAACAGAAAAATCGGTTTATTCAAAAACTACAGGCATTTTGCTGCGCCGCTTAAAGTAATTGGCTGCGCATCAATGATTACCGGACTATTGTATGGAAGTGTTTTTTCAAATGAAGAGCTGCTGCACGCGCCAACGGAATTTGTTACCGGCGTACTGTCTCGCACGGATTTTGGCCGGCTGTTCCATATAGAACAAACTGGCGTTATTCTTAATTTAATGCCGCATCCTGATAATATGGGTAAAATTTTTGCGTTTTTTGGCTGTACGCTTGCAGCGGGAGTTGTATTGAATTCGATAGGTCTTATTATCAATATTATGAATAAAGCGGCGCTAAGAGACTGGGAAAAAGCATTGTTCTCCAGAAATGGCAGTGCGGGATTGGTCTTTTTTTGGTACGCAATTTCGATTGCTGTTCGTGCAATACTGTTTGGCGATAAGTTCTGTTTCAGTATGATAGATACAATCGCGTTAATAATTCCAGTTTTGCTTATTGCAGCCGGACCTGCCGTGCTAAGATTTTTCACTGGAAAACGGCCTGTTTTTGAAGAAAGTTTGTTTGCGGCATTTATGGAAGGCATAGTTGAAATACTTGAAACGCTCTCCGGCTATATTTCAAATACGGTGAGCTTTTTGCGTGTCGGCGCTTTTGCGCTTTCTCATGCAGTGCTTTCATTTATTGTATGGACAATGGCGGAAAAAACCGCAGAAGCATCATTTGGAACGTTGTGGGGTATAATAATAATTCTTTTTGGTAATTTGATTATAATTTTGCTTGAAGGAATGATAGTCGCAATTCAGGTAACGCGGCTACAGTATTACGAATTTTTTAGTAAATTTTTCACTTCGACCGGTGTTAAATTCACGCCGTTTCGATTTCAAAGAAAGTCTTGAAGAATTAAACAGCTCGTATTAGACTCTACTATTGTGAGCGCATCCAAAAACAGCGCAGTAGCGCTGGCGATATTGCTTGCTTTTGCAACTGCGATAATTATGAAGTTGTTCTGTTTTGATTTTATAATAACTGAAGGCCGTTCTATGTCTCCTGCGATAGAAAACGGTTCGCTTTTGCTGGTAAACAAATTGGCTTTCGGTTTAAGACCGCCTTTTTCATACGTATATATTCTTCGATGGGCAAAACCGCGGAAAGGCGATATTGTTGTATTTTGGACTCCACTTGGTGATTTGGCTGTAAAACGATGTGCGGAACTTACCGGTGATGACAGGTTTATCGCTTTGGGCGACAATGAACCGGATTCATTTGATTCCCGTTCTTATGGCCCGGTTCCAGTCGATAATATAGTTGGAAAAGCTATGGGTATTAAATGAGCGCGGAATTAATTTTAGATAAAAACACGAATAGACGCTGGCTGGGCTTTTTTGTCGCATTGATAGCAGTTGTTTTTTATGTGGGTTTTCGGTATGGCGAATTAATGCTTGGCATGCCGGGCAATGCTCCTATTCATAGACGCTTTAATAATACGGAACGTGGAGAAATCCTAGACCGTAACGGACGTATTCTTGCAATAAACACTCAGCTTGGAGATGTAGGAATTACTCCTTCAAAGATAAAAAATATTGATGAAATTGCCGGACTTTTTGCCCCATTATTAGAAATGAGCGAAGAATCGATAATTCAACGTGCCAATTCCACAATGGATTTTGTTTATCTAAGAAAAAAAATTGATCAAATCACAATACGAAAAATTGAAGCTCTTATTGCCGAAAAACATCTTTTAGGCATTACTGTAGATAAGGTTCCTGGTCGTATTTATCCTGAAGAATCGCTTGCCGCGCAAATTATCGGATTCACCGGCGATGAAAATATCGGTTTAGAAGGGATCGAATTCGCATTTGACGATGATTTACGTCCACATATAGCTCCAAATGGGGAAACGGTGTCTGGAAATCAGGTGGTTTTAACAATTGATGCGAATATTCAATACATTCTTGAAGGAATTGCTGAAAGGGCGCTTGAAGAAAATGCTGCCGAAGCGGTTTTATTAACTGCGATGGATCCTCGCACGGGAGATATTTTGGGTTCAGCTTCACTGCCGGGTTTTAATCCGAATAAATTTAGTGAGTCTGATAGCCGTTTCTGGGCATTCAGGCCGGCTGTTTGGGCGTATGAACCGGGTTCAGTATTCAAAGTGTTTTCAATGATAAGTCTGTTGAACGGCGATTTTGTAACGCCTTCAACCATGTTTTATTGCAATGGCGCGTATGAACAGATGACAAAACAAGGAGAGCGAATTTTAATTAAATGCCTCGCAGCGCATGGCAACGTTAATATTCGGGATATTATCATGGTGTCCTGTAATGTTGGTTCAGGTTATGCATCGGATAGAACGAGTTCAACGATATTCTACAATAGAATTCAGGCGCTTGGTTTTGGTCTTAAAACAGGTTGTGGAGCGCCTGGTGAATCAGCAGGTTTTCTTAGGTCTCCGGAAAGATGGTCGGCAAGAAGTAAGCCGACTATTGCAATGGGTCAAGAGATCGCTGTTTCAGCAATGCAAATACTCAAAGCGGCGACGGCTGTGGCTACAGACGGTGTGCTTCACGCTCCACGGCTGGTTTTGCGCGTTACTGAAAAAGACGGTAAATTAGTGCGTGAATACATTCCCGCCGAACCTGTAAGAGTGATAAAACCGGAGGTTTCACGAGAAATGCGTTCTTATATGAGGGAGGTAACATCTGTTTTTGGTACAGGATGGCGCGCTTTTATTGAGGATATTCCTCTTGCGGTAAAAACTGGTACGGCGCAGATAGTTGATCCGCTGACAGGAGGATATTCTCAGACTGATTTTATAGCAAGTTGTATTGCAATGCTTCCTGAGGATAATCCGTTAATCGTATTATATATTACTATTTTCAAACCAAAAGGTGAAAGCTATCTTGGCGGACGTATTGCTGCGCCTTATATTAGGAACGCCGCTGAAGAATTAGTAAATTATCTTGGCATACCAAGAGGACGTAATACTCAATATTCACATACGGCAACGATTTTAGTGCCCCGGCATGAAATTCCGGTAATTGGTTCAACAGTTCCCGATTTTTATAATTTTTCTAAGAAACAAATTTTACCTTTATTGCTGCGTGATGATGTTAAGTTTGAACTTTCTGGCGATGGCTGGGTTCGCCGTCAATCACCTGCGCCGGGTACTCTTCTTACAGAAAACACGGTGATACGGCTTGAATTCGAATAGTCTGTAAGTGTGTCCAGCCAAATAATAATACGGTGCAGTGTAGTTGAAACAGTTTACTCCGTAATAATTCATTCATGCACACTATAAATTCGTTCTTTACCTGAAGATGGTTCAAGAAAACGCAATGTACATGCCTCAAGTGCAAGCGGATGAGCGGAATCTCCATCGCCATAAAGCGAATCACCTATTATCGGGTGGCAAATCCATGCTAGATGACAACGAATTTGATGACGAAATCCTTTTGTCAGCCGGATACGGCATAGAATAACTGCATCGTCTTTTTTTGAAAGAGATAATATTTCACTTTTGTAAATAGATTTTTTCTGTATTTCACTATGGCTTTGGTTTTCCGTTTTGTTGCAGCAAGGGATAGGACGCACGGCTTTTCTTCCGGGACCAAAAGGCCGAAAAGCCGATTTGATAAAAAACGGAGTTTCTTTGTTTGTCAAATCTTCCGCATCAAATGGCAATGGCGGGAATCCTCTACGCCGGATTTCACTCTTTTTTACACTTGCATTATATTCTTTGATAAAAAGGCCCGCTTGTTGCTGTTCACAAAAGGAATTGAATGCCTGCTGATTTCTAGCGACTAAAACGAGTCCTTTTGTTTCATAATCAAGGCGGTGTACTGCGCCGCATTCAATTTCTTTTTTACCATGAACTTCACGTATTTCAGGAAAGTGTAACGCAGCGTGTTCAATCAGCGTTTTGTTTTCGTTGCGCCGCAGCGGAACGGTGTGTACGAGCGCTTCTTTGTATAGAATAAGATAATCGTCAGTGCATTCAATTATCAGAGGAAAATTTTTCATGGCTGCCGCCGCGCCGCTAGTACCATGAGCAAGGCAATGTCTCCTTGTCTCACTCCTGGAATCCGTGACGCTTGTCCTACGGAAAGCGGACGGGTGGCGGTAAGTTTTTCGCGTGCCTCAAAGGAAAGACCTGAAATCTCATGATACTTCATGTCGGGACGCAATTTTATTGATTCAAGCTTTCCTAATCGTGCGGCTGCTCGTTTTTCTTTCTCAATATAGCCGGTATATTTTATGTCAAGTTCTGCTGTTTCAATCCATTCAGGAGGAACACCGGAAAATGTACTTTCAGTTTTGGAAGATGGGCATCCCCTTTTTGAGAGTAACTCTTTCATTTCGGAAATCATCCGCATTTTTTGTATCCACTCTTCCCAACGGTCATCATCAATAAGACCAATCGTTCGCGCTGCGGGGGTAAGACGCGCATCCGCTGTATCGTGCCTGAGGATAAGACGATGCTCGGCCCGGGAGGTGAACATTCGGTATGGTTCATTTGTTCCAATAGTTGTAAGATCGTCTATTAGAACGCCGGTATACGCCTCGTTACGGCCCAGAATGAGAGGAGGTTCTCCGCGCAGCTTCTGTGCCGCATTGATTCCGGCAATGATGCCCTGTGCAGCGGCTTCTTCATAACCGGAAGAGCCGTTAGTTTGTCCTGCACAAAAAAAGCCTGCGATTCGTTTAGACTCAAGCGTTGGATAAAGCTCGCGCGAATCTATACAATCATATTCTACGGCATAGGCGGGACGTACAATATGCACATTTTTCAGGCCATCAATCGTTCTTATAAAGCGCGCTTGAACATCTTCAGGCATCGAACTTGAAAGACCGTTAAGATAATATTCATTAGTTGAAAGGCCTTCCGGTTCAATAAAAATATGATGTCTGTCTCGTTCAGGAAATCGCATTACTTTATCTTCAATAGACGGACAATAACGCGGCCCTGTTCCTGTGATCTTACCGGAATAAAGCGGTGAACGGTGAATGTTATCGCGGATAATTTTATGTGTACCAGCGTTTGTATACGTTATGTAGCAGGGCGCAGCCGGCAGATAAGGTGGATCTTCTTGAACGAAAACTTCTTTTTTTATTTCAAAACCGGTAGATTTTCCGGTTTCATTTTTTTTAGGAATATCAGTCCAAAACGAAAATCGCCTGAAATCTTCGCCGTCCTGTCGTTCAAGGCAGTCAAAATGTATTGTGTTACCAGATATGCGTGCGGGCGTTCCTGTTTTAAACCGGCGAACAGAAAAGCCAAGACGACGAAGCGCCGCGCCCATTCCAACCGCCGCCGCTTCACCTAGCCGGCCTTCAGGAGCATCATATTCACCAATAAATATTTTACCTTCCATAAATGTACCTGATGCAAGAATCACCGTTTTTGACAAAATTTTATGGCCACGTGCTGTAATTACGCCGCAAACACGAACGTCAGTCAGTGAATCACGCTTGTTGTCCGTGTTATGTTCAATAATCAAATCAATTGCCGTATCCATGAATACCGCAAGATTATTTTGCCGTTCAATAGAGGAACGGGCTTCCGCTTGATAACGCGCTTTATCAGCTTGAGCGCGCGGCGCTTGAACGGCCGGACCACGCGAGCGATTCAAAATACGGTATTGAATCATGCTGCGGTCAATAAGCTGCGCTATTTCGCCGCCTAAAGCGTCGATTTCACGTACAAGATTTCCTTTGGAAAGACCGCCGACAGCCGGATTGCAGGATAATGTTCCAATACGATCAGGATTC
Source organism: Spirochaetaceae bacterium (assembly GCA_031280035.1). Classification (GTDB taxonomy): domain Bacteria; phylum Spirochaetota; class Spirochaetia; order Treponematales; family Breznakiellaceae; genus JAIRPU01. The sequence continues at coordinate 9,899 of JAITHJ010000070.1, forward strand.
ATCGTTAACATCAGTGTTGAAAACCCAAGCCGGGCCATTGCCAAAGATGCCTCAATTCCAGCGTGTCCGCCGCCTATTACTATGCAATCATAATCCATAATATGTATTTTAATATAAAGAAAAAATGTTTGTCAGCGATTTGACTTTATATACCCTGACTCTTCAGATATCGAATAGCATTTTATCAGTATCGAGTCAATTCCGCCGATGAAATTTTTCATGGTAATATTTTTTTTCTCTTCAATTATTATGCGAAGCAACCTGAATGATTCTCCTACGATGTTTCCAAAATAACCAGGCAACATAAAGTTTTCCGGTATTACTGTTCTGGATAACATTACTAAGCCTTCAACTGCCGCTGCTTTTGAAATGCCTTGTAATAACGCGCCTTCAGTAATTACAAAAGGACCGCAGATCGCTATAATTTTACCGTATGGTGCGATAAGATTGAACAGCGCCACGCTTAGAAAAAATAATATCGTTATAAAAGGATTGCCTGACTTTTTTTTGAATGCAGCAAAAACCCAGAATAAGAGAAACATCGCCATTCGTATAAGCGGCGACGATATAAATAATATTGTTACTGAGAGAAGAAAACCCGCAAAAAAAACGATGATATCTTTTTTTATTACAAAATTGACTTTGTGTTTTACTGGCGTTCTAACAACAAAATCATTGGATTTTGTAAAAATATTTTTATACCAAATGGATTCTTTCATGAATTTTTCGCAGAAGAATCCCAGCACAAAACCTGTAACAGCGCCTATTGCAAGAAGCGGCGGCGCAATATAGATTACGGCGGCGCCAAAGATAAAAAGTCGCGCCAGTATAATTTGTGCAATGTTGGAACACAACGATCCTAAAACGCTTATTCCGGTTATGCTCATAAGATCAGGATGAATAAATTTTCTTAGACAAAACATAATCAATGCAGATGTAAAGGTTCCTGTGGCTGAAAACAAAAAGACATAGGAAAACAAAGTTCCAGATATAATGGACTGAGAAAAAATTTTTACTATAACGAGTGTGATAAATGCCGTAAATGGCATTTGTAAAGCAAGTAGAAGCGGTAAATTGGCAAATCCAATTCGGATAAACGGAAGCGGTTTGGGTACTAAATATTCGATTGTTGACAAGAAAAGACAAAACGCGCCCAAAACTGCGATGATACGTTTTGTTCTTTCGTGTATTTTACCATGTTTCAGCATCAACTGTATTGTCGCCGGAATTCGTCCCGTCTAAAGCTGTCGTTACACAGTTTGGAAGGCATGCAACAAATTGCCCCGCTTTATAAATTGCGCCTGTAGTGATGCACACCTTATTTTTGCATGGCGAAGCAATAATTCGCGCTTCACCGTTTTTTATTTCTACAAGAGTTTTGCCCAATGGTCCAGTAACGGGAACTGTTTCTCTTGCGGATAAAGGGAACTGCCAGTGTTGGCCGTTTTGCCCATTTATGCTAAAATACAAATCGTTTTTCTCTCCGCCGTAAATCAGCATTGCTGGTATTGTTATAACTAGTAGCGAAATTAAGAACGCGCCATAATCCAGCGGACGAAGTGTTTCAAAAACAGGTGTGAATTTCAATCTACTCCTACTACAGAATTTATTTCTGGTATTTGTTGTTTCAAGTAGTTTTCTATGCCATTTTTAAGTGTCATCTGAGCGTGTGGACAGCAACCGCATGCTCCTGTAAGTCTTAATGAAACAACGCCATTGGAGTCAACGGAAACAAATTCAACATCACCGCCATCAGCTTGAAGCGAAGGTCTTACTTTTTCAAGCTCTTCTTTTATTTTTTGTTCTAACATTTTTACTCCTACCGGCTCAGGATAATCTATTTTATCCGTCATGTCCAGCGGTAATTATTTGTACCGGATTACCCGCTGTTTGGTTTAATATCCCGCTGTTTGCAGAGGGCAGTTCATTTTTCGCATTGAGCGCTCCATGCGCGCGCGGCATCTTCCATAGGATATGTTTCACCGTATCTGCGTTTTAGAAAATCCCATTGTTTTACAATCCAGACATAAAAATCGCTTGGTTTACGTTTAGGAAATTTTGCGCAAATATGCTCTTCATCAACAATTTTCATAATGGGAAGATATACTTTGTTGTACCATGAAACAAGAGCGTCATTAAAAGAGATTTCAGTGTCATGTTCTTGGTTTATATAATACTTGTGTACAAGGATGTGATTATAAATAACATCATATCGTCCTGTTATGCTAAAATCCAATATCCAGCAATCGGTAAGATCTCCAAAAAAAGTTTCTTCGTAAAAAATTCTTTTTTCGTATTCAATAACAGCGTCATGTAATTCCGTTAATGTAATGCCGGGCCGGATTTTGATTTCGCTTTCAAGACTTGTAACTTCAGCGTCAATGAGTTCTCCTCCTTGAGAGCGCGCAACGGATACGCGATGATTTCCATCACGAACAAAATAAACGCCGCCCAGTTCATATAATTGAATTGGAGGCAATATGATATCTTTTAAATTAGCTTCAGCGATACTTTGCCATCTTCCGCGTATATAATCCATTTTTGGATCGAAGCATTTATTAAAATCCATATAGCGGCCTTCACTCCCTATAATAAGTTTTATAGGTACAGTTTGCATACCGCGATAAATCTGATGGTTAGGCTTCAATATTTCTTTAACATCATTGAAAGAGAGAAGTTTGTCTTTATCAGGATTGAGAAAATGTGCAATGCGTGATACTATTGCGCGACGCTGCGCTCGTGAAAACTCTTCCCGCGCTATGCTTTTTATTATATGATGATCGCCCTCTACCATAATAGCCTCTTGTCAAATTTAATCAATTTCAATAATACAGTGATTAAACGCATTAACTACTTGCGTTGTATAATATCGGGTTTTGCGCTCTGTGTAATTATCAAATAAATGTATGTGTCCATGAACAAGATATTTCGGTTTGAAAAATCGCATAAACCACAAGAATTCACTAAACCCTCTATGACAAATATCTTCTTTGTCATGAATGCCTTTTGGAGGAGCGTGTGTTAAAAGTATATCAAGATAACGTCCATAACGGAATTTATTCCAGAAAAGACGCGGTATAATTTTTACCATTTCAAATTTCATTTTTAGATTTGTAAACTGATTTTCTCCGTTATTGTAGCGCATTGAGCCGCCAAGCCCCGCAAATATAAGCTGCTCTTCTTTTACAACCTTGCTTCCAATGTGAATTGCTCCGGCGCCTCCTGCTGAAAAGTATTTTGGCAAATTCAATTCAAACGGCGCATATCCTCCTTTTTTGTAGAAGTGAAAATCTCCTAAATTATGATTACCGAATACAAAAAGGAGCGGCTTATTCAAGGTGGAAACAATAAATTCAAGATAGTCTAAGGGAAGATCTCCGGCAGCAAGCACAAAATCGATGTCAGAAAAACGTTCCTTTATTAGATTTGAATATATAACCGAAGCGATTTCATCAGATATACATAGTATTTTCATGTTTCCATTTTCCGGTTATGTTAAATCAGAAAAATCCTGGAAGGAATGTTGAAAGTACCGGTATGTACGTTACCAGGAAGACAACAATAATTTGTATGACAAGAAACGGAAGCACATCATGACATATTTCAACAAATGGCCTATCAAAGCGATAACTGGCTAAGAATAGATTAAGGCCGACAGGAGGAGTAATGTATCCTGCTTCAAGATTTACAAGAAATATAATACCAAGATGAAACGGATCTATACCGTAGACAGCTCCAAGCGGGGCAATAAGCGGCAGCAAAACCACTGTTGCAGAAAATATATCCATAAGGCAGCCTGCTAGAAGCAACGCTATATTCAGAATGAATAGGAATAATAGTTTTGATCTTACCGTCTGCTGAAGCCATGCCGCGAAATTTTCAGGAGCTTGAGTAAGCACAATATATTCTGAAAGCGCTTTTGAGAGCGCAAGAATAGAAAGTATTCCGCCTATAATTGGCAGCGCTTTTTCAAATACGCGAGGAACATCTGAAAGTTTTATGTCGCGTATAATAAATACTTCAACTATAAAGATATATAAGAAAGCAGCCGCGCCGGTTTCAATAAGTGAAAGAATACCAGAAAAATATCCTCCCAGAAGCAAAAAAGGAAGCAATAATTCAAATATTGAATTCTTTAGCGATAGTACTGCGCCTTTTATACTAAATTTTTCTACAGGTATTTTTGTTTTAACGGAGACAAAAATACCGAATATTATCATGGAAAGAGTTAAAATAATTCCGGGTATTGCACCGGCGGCAAAAAAACCAAGAATACTTTTTTGCATTGTTATAGCAACCAGAATCAAAGGAAGACTTGGCGGAAAAAGCAGTCCAATGCTGCCGGATGATGCAAGGATTCCTCTGGAAAATTTTATGGGATATTTTGCATTTTCCGAGAGAATTGTAAACAATAAGCCGCCAAGAGCAAGTATTGTAATACCCGATGCTCCGGTAAATGTGGTAAAAAACGCGCAAACAGTTACCGAAACAAAAATTAAACCGCCGGGAAACCAGCCGAAAAATCTTTTGAATGTTTCAACCAAACGTTTGCCGGCATTGCTTTCTGAAAGAAAAAATCCTACAAGAGTGAAAAGCGGTATGGCAATAAAATCTCTGTTTGTCAAAGAAGTGCTCGCATTTACAATTATTTCATCAATTTCTCCGCCAGATGCTTCAAAAAGCAAAATAGAAAATGCTCCTATTACTATAAAGAGCGGCGTGCCTGCAAAAGCGAGTAGTATAAAAAAGATAATCAGCGGAATTTCTATCATTTTGGCGGTATCAGAAAAGGCTAAATCTATTTCGTATGCGTAATCAGGTAACTCAACTCCATATATAAATTTTAATATTACCGGAAAAGAACAAATTAGTCCGATTATAACGGGTATAAGCGAAATTAACTTTTTCTTTCCGTTAAGAGGCGCAGTCATGGCAAAACGCACCGACATAACGGCAAAGCATACAGGTAATACAAAAGCAAACGTTTGTGCGCTTATGAAGCCTACTATAGGATGAGTGTCAACGGCTATTTTAACATAAACCGCAGAACAAAACGTAAGAATCAACGCGGTATATGACGACAGAAGATTCGCTAAAATAGATAGGAAAGTTTTTATTTTTTTGTTTTTTATATAATGAATAAGGCCTATGGACAAATGTTCTTTTTGGCGTGTTGCTATCATTCCTGATATACAACCGGTAACAAGAAGCAAATGTTTTATTATGTCTTGAGAAAACGGAACTCCGCTGTGAAAAAACAGCCGTAAAAATGATTCGGTTGCTGGAATTATTGCAAGCAGTATAATTGCGGCATTACAAGTCCAGTCTTCTATTAACTGCCATAACGGCTTTTTTATTTCCACGTTATTGATTACCTGCCGCTTCGATATGTCTTTAACAAAGCTTCTATACGCCGGTATATTTCCGGATCCAGTACAGAATTTTTATTGTCTACAAGTGAGGACATAGTCCCTCCAATTTCGTCCCGCCAGAGTTTTTGTTGAGCTGGCGTGGGAGAAGTAGAGGATAACCCATTACGTGCCATAACTGATATAGCCTCATTATTGATGCTTTGCGCCCCTTTGTCGTTTTCTAGCGCTATCTTTTTTGCAATTTCCAGTAATCTTGGCTTGTATTTATCAGGAATTCTTCGCCATGTAACTTGATTCATAATAATTCCTCCCATTACAGGCGCAATATCCAATGAGAGCATATTTTTTGCTATCCCGAATATCTGCATTGAAGCTACAAATGCTGGAATTTGAGCAACTGAATCTATTTTATTTGAGGTAAGCGCCATAAGAACATCATTGTAAGAAATGGGGATGACTGTATAACCAAGTGATTTAAACAGATTACTGAGTTCAGGCGTATCATCCGGTCCTGCAAGTTTTTGTTTCTTTAAATCAGCCGGCGCGCTTACCGGCTGTCTTGCAAAAAATCTAATCCAGCCAATTTTGGACCATGCGATAAGTTTATAACCTGACTTTTCAACAGTGTCTTCAAGGTCGCCGCCCAGATTTGCCAATACATAATCCATTTCTGCATCGTCATTGATAAAAAAAGGACAGCTTAATGTAAATAATTTTTTGCTGATATTATTCAGTCCAACGGAGGTAAAAACCGCCGCCTGTATTGAGTTTGTACGGAGTTTCTTTAAAATCTCGCTTTCATCGCTTCCAAGCATTCCGTTATGATAAATAGTGAGTTTTACTTCACCGCCTGAAGCATCAGACCATTCTTTTGCCATTTTATTAAGCGCCTTTCCCCATGCGGTATTTTCAGGCGCAAGCGAAGCAAATTTAATTTGGACGGGCGCTGCCAGAATAGAACCTGCAGTTAATAAAAAAATAAAAATGTTTAATAATATCTTTTTTTTCACAAATTCTCCTTAAATAAAATTAAATAAAACAAGATATTGTAACGCTATTTCATCCTGTATTACTAGACTGATCATCAATTAGGATAAATCTGTCCGCATTTTTTAGGTAAAACCGCGCTTTTTTTTGAGCTATTTTATTTGCTAGTTTTTCTTCAGGCGTTTTCATTTTACTGAAATTAACGGAAAGAGCTTTATTTAAACAATCTTTAAATGCTGTGTAATCTTGTTCAGGTATCGCTATAGCTTCGATATAGGATATATAGGGACTCGCCGAATTGCCATTTGTTTTTTTGACGGCAATATTAAATTCTTTTTTTGCCAGATCACGATTGCCGCCAAGCGCCGCCGGCAGAGCGCCATAAAATGAAATAAAAAAATCGTCTATAGCGCCGTTGTTAAAATTCGGATCAAGGATATATGCCTGTTTAATCATCGCGGTTAATTCAGGGAGTTTGAGGCCAAGTTCCATATTCATAACATCCAGCGAATATGCGGCCATTGATCCGGCGACTATCCAGTAAAGAAATGGAACATCATCTTTTGTAAATTGTTTAAGAAAACTGTCGAATTTTCCCGCCGGATAAGCTGTTCCTATGTTTGGATATTTTTTTTCAAGTCCGTTGCGGAGTACCGCTACACCCTGTAAATACAGATTTTTTGCTTTTACAAGCTTTTTATCGCGCTTATCATACTGGTCCGGTGGCAGCATTTTTGCAGGTCCCTCAATAAATGCATTTGCATACATGATATAATATGAACCAGTTTCAAGGCGCAATGCCTCATTGTCCGGCGATTTTAAAAGTTTTTTTTCATCACTTTTGATTATTCTTGGAAGAGCAAATCCTACAACGCCTGGACTTGACATACACGACATAAAAAAAATCACGCATATACCGCTAAGTACCGCTTTATTAACCGATAACCTTGCCATGCTCGTATTGTATTTAAAGATTGCGGATTGTCAAGACACGCTGTATATTGAATGAATTTTTATCCGCTTTACTAAACATTTGTTTAGTAAAAGCGGATAAAAAAAGCAAAAATTCAAAAAAAAAGTCTTAACTTTCTTGACGCAGCTCACTCAATATGGTAATAATAGGGTGAAAGTGGAGAAAAGAGGAGAAAAATGGCGCTGAGCGGCGGTTTCAACAATACGCTGGATGATAAGGGAAGAGTAAATTTCCCTGCCCGTCTTAGAGGCGGATTTTCCGGTGATATTCTTGTTATTACGCGCGGCCTTGAAAAATGCCTTTATCTTTTTCCGCCGCCGGCATGGAAAGATTTTGAAGAGAAGCTTGAGCAGCCCGCGTTTATGTCCAGAGATTGGCGAAAAATACAGCGGCATTTTCTGGGGTGGGCGACCGAGTCAGAAATTGACAAATCGGGACGTCTGACAATTCCGCAGAGTTTGCGTGAGTATGCGTCGCTAACACATGATGTGATTGTGATGGGACTTGGGAAGCGCGTGGAAATATGGGATGCCGTGATTTATAAGGAAACGCAGGGCGAGAAGGACGGCGGACAAGAGCTTGAAGATATCGCCGAAAAATGCGGGCTTTTATTTTAGACGATGGATATTGCGCATACGCCGGTTTTGCCGGAGGAAACGTTGTATTATCTGTCGGGCGGGCTTATATCACAGGGGGTCGAAACAGGCGAGAATGAGCTTTTTGTTGACGGCACTCTGGGTGAAGGAGGGCATACAGAATTGTTTTTAAGCCGGTTCCCCAATTTAAGGGTAATCGGTATTGATGCGGATAACGCCATCGTAAGTGTGGCGCGCAAACGTTTAACGCGATTCGGGGAACGGGTAGTTTTTCATACGGGATGGGCTGATGACTTTTTTAGGTTTTATCCCAAAGACAGCGGACTACTCAAGCCCGGTATCATCCTCCTTGATTTGGGGGTGTCCCTTTTCCATTATGAGAAAGGGGACAGAGGATTCAGCTTTCGTTTGGATGAATCCTTGGATATGAGGATAGATACTACAAAAGATATGCCGGCATCTGATTTGCTGGCGTCTTTAACAGAAGAGGAGCTTGTAAGTATTCTCTTTCGAAACGCGGAAGAACGTTATGCGCGCCGCATTGCGCGGGCAATAACGCAGGCACGAGAGACGAGCGCTATAAATAATTCCGGCGCGTTAGCCGAAATTGTGTACAATGCGGTGCCGGTTTTTGTACGGCATGCAAAGACGCATCCGGCGACAAAGACGTTTCAAGCGTTACGAATAGCGGTAAACGGCGAACTCGATCGGCTTCCTGCGTTGCTTGCGGCGGCGTTTTCCGCGCTTAAAATCGGCGGACGGCTTGGAGTAATCAGTTTTCATTCGCTGGAAGACCGCATTGTTAAGAATTTTTTCCGCGATGCAGCGCGGGATTGCATCTGTCCGCCATCAGCTCCAGTATGTGTGTGCCGGGGGCGGCGTTTGGGGCGGCTTATAACGCCGAAGCCGGTTTCGGCTTCGGAGGCGGAGTTGATTAGAAATCCGCCGTCTCGCAGCGCGAAGTTGAGAGTTATAGAAAAAGTTTATGAAGATGAGTAATTTTACGCGGTTTTTTTTATATGCAGTAGCGTTGACTATTCCGGTTGCGATGGGGCTTATTACATGGCAATCCACACGATATGCTGAATTGAAAAGAGAGATTGAGCGTAATAACAGATTGCAAGCTGATTATATTGAACAAAACACCCGGCTTATAACAGAAATTTCCGCATTATCAGCGGCGTACCGGATTGAGAATCTTGCCAAAACGAGTCTTGGGTTAGATAAAACCAAGCCTGAAGACGTAATTCATGTTTCGATTTACAAATAGCGCAGCGCGGCTATGCTGATGGATTTTGCCCGTGCGGCGGCGGCGTTAAAATGCGCGGGCGGTGAAATCGCCGGCGCGTTTTCTTCCGTGTGTATTGATTCAAGGAAAGTGTCGCGCGGCGCGTTATTCGTGGCTTTAACCGGCGATAAAACTGATGGGCATAGGTTTGTTGAGCAAGCGTTTCAGCGCGGCGCGGCGGGCGTTCTTGTTGAAAGAGACAAAGCCGCTGCGTACAGGCTTGCGGAGATTGCGGCGGCGCGGGGCGTTCCGCTGCTTTCTGTTGAGAATACGCTTTCTGGATTACAAACGCTTGCCGCCGTGTATAGTGATAATTTTCCGAACCTTTTACGAATAGGCCTTACGGGATCGTCTGGTAAAACCACAACAAAAGAGATTGCGATAGCGATGTGCGCTGCTGAGAAGCGGGTTATTGGGAATGAAGGCAATTTAAACAGCGAGACGGGGCTTCCTCTTTCGCTTTTCACTATTCGGGAGGAGCATGAGATTGGAATCTTTGAAATGGGGATGAATAAGAGAGGGGAGATTTCATCGCTTGCGCATATTTTGCGTCCAAAGATTGCGCTTATAACGAATATAGGTTCTGCGCATATAGGGTGTTTAGGTTCGGTGCAGGAGATTGCGCTTGAGAAGAAGGCGATTTTTTCTGAGTTTACCGGATGCGAGACGGCTCTTATCGGGAAGGACAGCGATTTTGCCGCGTTACTTGCAAAGGATGTTCGCGGCAAAGTCGTTTTCTGGGGGGAATCTTGCGCGGCGCGCTTACCGGCGCAATCGCGGGGGCTTCACGGTTGGGAGATTGACTGGAAAGGCGTCAAGGTTAATTTCCCGCTGCCCGGCATTCATAATTTGAGGAATGCGTTTGCGGCGGCGGCGATAGCGGCTGAGGCTGGAGTTACGGATGACGCGATTCGGGCTGGGTTTACGGCGGCGCGCGCGCTTTTTGGGCGCGGAGAAATCCTTGAGGGCGACGTAACGGTTGTGCGGGATTGTTATAATGCGAATCCGGAGTCGGCGGCGGCGGCGATTGATATGTGCGACGGGGTTTCGTGGCAGGGGCGGCGTATTTATGTGCTGGGGTCGATGCTTGAGCTTGGGGACGAGTCTGAGCGGCGGCATGGCGAACTTGCAGAGAAGCTTGCGCGGTCGCGGGCGGATTATGTATTTCTTTATGGCGCGGAGATGGCGGGGGCTTTTAGCGCGCTGCAAGCGGCGCATTCGGGGAAAAATCTTTATTACACGAACGATATAGATGAACTGCGGGAGCTGCTGCAAAGAACGGCGGTCAAGGGAACGCTTGTGCTTTTGAAGGGCAGCAGAGGCTGCGCGCTGGAACGGGCGTGGGATTGAGCGCGGCGGGCGGCTTGCGCGAAAAGCGGATTCCGTATATAGTCGTCAAATGATGGTACTACAGCCGCCGGTTACGCCAACAGCCAACAGCCAACAGCCAACAGCCAACAGCCAACAGCCAACAGCCAACAGCCAACAGCCAACAGCCAACAGCCAACAGCCAACAGCCAACAGCCAACAGCCAACAGCCAAC
>JAITHJ010000025.1 GCA_031280035.1 Spirochaetaceae bacterium
ATGTTTTTAAATCATTTGTAATTATCTCATACACTATCGCTAAATCAATTCCAATATAATCATGCACTACCCTATTTCTAAATTCATTTATTTGCTTCCATTCAATATTTGAATATTCCATTTTTAAAGTATTGGTTAATTTTGATACGTTTTCCCCTATATTTGCCAATAATGTTAATGACGCATTTAAATTGAGCTGTTCATTAAGCTCATATAAACCTTCGGCATCTTTTGCCCCTTCGGTATATTTCCATATTTTACCGATATGATCCAGAATGTTAAACAAATATACCAAATTATTTTTTTCATTGGGTAACATATTTCATATCCTTTTGCGCCCGGTATAAAACAATTGGGTTTGCGTATTTTTTGAGCATTATATCCACTTCCTTTGCGGTTATTTTCTCAAGGTCTTTTTTTAAATTTATTACATTTTTTAGATTATAATTTTCCGCGTCTATATAAAAATCAATATCATTGGCTGGTTCCCCTCTCGCAAATGATCCAAAAACACCTATTTTTTCCAATTCATATTTTTTGAGTAAATTTTCATCTTTTATAGCCTTTTCCAAGGCATTTATTGTTTCAATATTCATAATATAGATAATATTCCATAATTTCATTTTTGTCAAGTGCCTTTTATGTATATTTTTTTATACAATTCTGCGGTGGCATTTCGCATAACGTTCCGGCTGTTTAAACAGCCGGAACGTTATGTGCCATTTCTTTTTGAACTTTTGAAATATTATAACTTGACAAAATCAAATTTGATGGTGTAATATATAGATTATGAAAACATATCATGGGAATACTTATGCTCCAATTTGGTTAATAGGGGATTCAGCCCCTTCTCATTGGATAGATGTATTAGAACACCCATTTGATCAAAGGCATCCTGCCGTACATAATATATGGACACCTATTATATATCGTATACAGCGGTATATATATAAGAAAAAGTCTGTTATTATTGATGACGAAGAAAATAGATTTTTTATTAAAAATGCTGTTTCACAGGACAATAAAAAACCTGCGCGTGATATAGAAATATGGGATAAATATATTGATTTAAATAGTGAATTAATCGATATGAAAAATAGTATTGAAAAATATAACCCAAAAATGGTTATTACATTTGGGACATTTGCTTTTGAATTTATCCGTCGATGTTATATATTAAAGAAAGATTTATGGTATAAATACGGACATTGGGGAGCAAAAAATTTAGGTGAAATATTTATAAAGAATATAAAGGATAAAGAGATAATTATACCTTTATTGCATATAAGCATTAGTAATGGGAATTGGTTATCAAGCCATAAGCAATTTAAGAATAATGAAAATGGAAATTATTTCGATTTTGTTGCATTAAATTTATATGAAAGAATAATAGATGTTTTAAATTTGTAAAATTTCTATAAAAATATTAAACAAAAAGAAACGGCGTATAACAGGTCTGTTTACGACTATACCCTGTTTCCATTACAAACCTAACACCTTATTCCAAAAGTGTCAAGCGTTTTTTTAACTATTTTTTAAATTTTTTCCACTTTTTTACTTAACATCTGTTTAGTAATATCTTTTTACCCTATAACCAGAAACTTGTCAAGCGTTTGCCCGCATACGTCAAGCCGAATAACTTGGTTCGCATGGCTGTAGCGCTCCATCATCTTGGCCGATTTATGCCCGGCAAGGGACTGGACAATAAAATCATTCAGACCTGCCAGCCGGTTTATAGATACAAAGCAATGACGCAGACTATGAAACGTGATATTTCTCCGCCGCTGTTCGTCAAGACTTATCCCTATGCCTTCCAACTCGGCGATCAGGGCGTTCCTAAAGAAGCCCAAACACCGGGGGCAGCTTTCCGTACTACCCTGGAAAACAAAACCCGTGTCCTTACCCCGCGCCTCTTTCAGATCAATGAGGAGGCGCCGCACGGCTTTAGGAAGCGGAACATTCCTGTAGGAATCAAACTTAGGCCCCTTTAATCCCTCATGCGGCTGGTAGTTACTCTTAATATGCAGAATATCTTCGTCAAGGTCTTTCCACTGGAGGCCCCGCGCTTCCCCTATCCGCAGGCCGCAGAGTATCCCCACCAGCACACACAGCCGCCTTTCAGTGTGCTCTACAGGGCTTTCAAGCAGCTTTCTAAGCTCCTCTACCGTCAAAACACCCTTTTCCCGCCAGGTTTCACGGGCATTTTTGACCGCAAGGAAGGGATCGGTCTTTATTTCACCGCGCGAGGCGGCGTAACGCAGGGGAACGCGCATAACTTGCAGGGCCCGGTTAATCCTCATGTTACTCATACCGCGCTCCGCGCCCCATACCATGAAGTCTTTGACCATTGAGGAGGTAAGGCCGGACAAAGTAATCCCCTGAAATGGCTTATAATGAGCGATGTGCAGGCGTATCATGTCGGACGATTGCGTAATATACGCTTCGGACAGTTTACGCCCGCACTGTATTTCAGCCTCTTTGAAATACTGACTATCCGCCTGCCAAAACGCCTTCAGATAATGGAGCATACCCTGACCGCAAGTGTTAAAACCGACTTCGGATAACAGATTATTGGCCATTTGTTCAGCTTCCCCTTTCCGGCCCTTCTTGCCGGACGTTTCTATTCCGGTAGCGCGGTGCAGTGAATAGCGCCGCTCGCGGAAATCCCAAAATCTGACATACCAGTGGAACCCTGTCCCCACGCGCTTTTTATACAGCGAATAGGGAGCGTGCTTTGTTTTCATTTGTTTCATACTCCTACAATATAAGATATTGACAGGTTTAGTCAAGCCCTGCCATAGTTATTTTCGGAGATGACTACGAATTCTTAACAAAAAGTGATCCTATACTGTGCCTTGCGGTTTTGAGCGTTTCAGTGGGTACTACTGCAATTCATCATTCATCTGGCCAGAGACATCCCGGCCCACACCCCCAAGCCGATACAGACCGGCGCGGATACTATCAAGCTCCATTTCAAGATTTTTCCTTTCCTCAATTCCCTGCTTAATAAGAGCGCTTGCCTCTCGGAGATTGCTGATTGCTCTGCCTGCGTTTTCGCCTGTTCGTTCAACAATTCCCCTTGCGTTTTCAACATATCCGAGACATTCGCTAAGGCCGCTTGCAAGCTCTCGTTGTCGCTCTCGATATTCTCGATTAAGCTCATCGTGTCTTCGAGTAAGACGAGCGATTTCTCCAGCGGACGATCCTCCGGCGATTGCTGACCCCACAAGAGCGGTGCACACACCAAAAACAGAGCCCAGAATAAGCAGTTTAATTTTTTCACGCATATTCCTTTATCTCCAAGAGTAGTCCGGCTTCCTGCCTGCGCCTGCCCAGGTATTGCCTGTGATCCGCGCTCCAGCCTATACCCGCCGCCAGATACTCAGCGGCGGTTTTCCAGGATCGCGTTTTTAGCATATCCCATGCGCGGCCCAGCGCGGGGCTTGCGTCCCTTCTGGGTACGCCAAACTGATAGTGCAATGACACGGCAACCGCTTGTGCCTGTTTGGGAATAACCTCAAACTGCGGGCCGTACATAACAGCCGTTTCTTTGATATATTTTTCATGCACGGCTTGATCAAGAACGTCTACTTCCTCCGCCGAAAGTTCTAAAGGCTTTTCTTCAAGTTTCTTTACCGCCGCCTCTTTTCTTAATCCCACATACGGCATGAGTTTTTCCCGCAGCGCTTCAGGCAGGCCCAGCTTTCCAAGCTCGACCGCCGTCTGCTGGCCGATGTCAAACCCCGTGGCAACGGTAACGCCGGATACGCCCAGCACATTACCCGCCTTGTCTTTGGGCACATAGGCTTTGCCGATAGCCTTCCCCTCAAAACGCCCCAAGACCTCAATGATATATTCTTTGTCAATCACGCTATTTTCCCCCTATCTGTAAGCCGATGTCGGCTTTTTCAATCGCCTTGCCCAGAGCGTCAATAATCACTTCTCCGCACAAATAGATAAACGATATAACGCCCCATACTATGACTACCGGCGTTATCCAGGAATACTCCCCTTTCAACACCGCGTAGGTAACGGCCGTGGTGGTAATCCATACCCAAAACTTACGGCTGGTTATTTTTGTCAAAAACTTTGTCCAGTTCCATTTCATACGCTTCCCCCTTCAAGTTCCGCAACCCGCTTTTCATAGACTTCGCGGTATTCCGGTTTCAGTAATAAAATCGCCCGCAGCGCCTCCGGGTGCGCCTTCGCAAACGCTATGACATCCCTGAAGACAGTGCCGTTTTCATGGTAATAGCAGATATATTTCATACCGGCAAATAGCTTTTCCTCGGCGGGCATTTTAGATTCGGCATAAAATACCTGCTTTTCTAGCGCTATCCCCTGCTCCCTAAGCTCAATGCCAATGGTTTTAATATCGTTATGCGTAGAGTTCAAAATGCCTCTAATTTCTTGTATATCCTGCGCGTTTTTTTCCCTGCCTTCCCTTAACAGTTCTATCGCTTCGGATATTTTATCTATCTTTAGGTTTTGCTCATGGTCAACCTTCTTTTTGTTTTCATTTGCCTTTGCGAGCATGGCCACAACAGGCCCGCCGGCTCCCAGCGCGGCGACTATCGCGGGCATAATGGCAATTAAAATATCGCGCATAGCTTTACCATCTACCTAGTCATAGTGTTTATCGCGGAGGCTCCCTGTTTATTCCTCACCGCCCTATTTACCTGCATACAGTAATACTCCGCGCATAACGCGGGCTTCTCTCCGCACGGGCCGCCGTTATATTTCTTACACCCCGCGCAGCAGTTCTGCCCATGCTTCATCATCCAGCCGCCTTCGCGCATGGCCCGGCATTCATTGTTTTTCCATGCGCAATAGCCTTTTGAGTCTTCCATGCCGCTACGCCCTGGTAAACCCGGCACGCATACGCCCGTTGAAGAAAAACGTAGGGTACGACAAGTCCGCAAGCGCCCTCATTCCCCCATATACATATAACTGACCCGGTGTTGTCGTGCCGCCTGAAGCAGCAGCTACAGCAGCGGTCATATTGCAGCATACTTTGGCGCCTATGATTTGTTTTCCGTTTTCTTCGATCTGCATAGGCGTGGGAAAAGCCCACGCGTTCCCTGTTAAAGAAAAAACGGCGGAGCTGTCGGCAATCCATTCAGTGCCAACGGAGCCGACGCCTAGAAGGCTGTTGATATTCCATAGCATATTTATTGGGACAGACTGAAATACTATTTCAGCTCCCGCAGCAAGATTGGTGGTGCACCACAGGTTAAATTGTATATTTAAGTCTAGCTCTATGCGGGAGCCCGTGCCGCTGCTGCCGTTGCCTAAAACGCTTCCTTTGACAATAAGCGCATTGTAAGTATTAGGCTCCCACGTCCGGCCCTGTTCATCGTTTACCGTTCCCGAACCCCAGACAGAGACGTTTACGGTACCTGTTTTTCTAACCGCTGCAGCGGCTATGACATCCTCATTGCTTTTCGAGATTGCGGTCCGATACATCAGCTTATTGCCATGCAGTGAATCAATAATTTGTATTCCTACCGCTCCAGTAGGCCGGTCGGACATAGACCATACAGTATCGCCGCCTGATAAAGTGGGGGACCAGCCCGCTCCGAGTAGTGCCCCATTTTCAGCCGCCCAATATGCCTTAAAAGCCTGTTGGTTAAAATACGCGCCGCCCGCCATAAGTATCGCTATTGTATTGTTTGCCAGCACGGAAAAAACAGGGATAAGTTTTACGTCTACAAACTTCTCGCCTGTCTCTGGGTCTGTGCTTAAATAGCTTTCACCACAAAAACGAAAATCATCTAGACCATGAAATTGCTCTGTAGGGTATAAAACTGGTTGACCGCTTGGCCCCGTCCCATAGAGCTTATTTGTTTCCGTTGTTTTAGATACCTTATTGTTAAGAGCAGCGGTCATCTCGCTGGACAGCGCGCCTAACTGCGCCTCTGTAGCGGGCTTTGTAGCAGACGGCGTGGCAGGAATGGTAGTAGCGGAGGGAATAACAGGCGTTGTTGAAAATGTTTTAGTTCCGGCTATAGTCTGATTACCGGTTATTTTTACTACAACGGAATGAAGCCCCTTTATTTTCTCCGCGAGGATTTGCACGAAATTCGGGAGTGTGTTGCTAACACTTGAGCCACTGAAATCTGTTGTGTCCGCCACTAGCCCATAGTAGGTGATGTTCGCGTGCTTATATTTTGAAATAGTGTTGTCAGCTATTTTCGCGTCTGTAACCGCACTAGCCGCTATCTCCGCCGTTTGTATGGGATTAGCAGTAAAGTCCCGCCCAGCGGGGATTGCGTTTATACGAGAAAAAAGCCCGTTGATTTTTGACGCTATGCGCTGGAAGATATAGGAGAATGTCCCGCTGGTATACGCGGCGAAGGGGGCGGTGTCAGTATCGACCAGCATATTCGATAGGTCGGCCATTTGCCCAAATTGTATCGTCCTATCCGCAATCTTGCCGCCCGGCCCTCCGGTAATTGTGTAGTTCTGTAGTTTTGAACCAGAAATAGTAGCGTCAGCTATTTTCGCGTTTGTTACAGCCGCGTCCGCTATCTCATTCGTTTGTATCGGGTCGGTAGAGAAATTACGCGGGTCTATCACCATCGTATACTGGTAGGCGAGCGTGTTGTTAAACCACGCGTAGACGGTTAAAGCATCGGCGTGGTTTTCATCGTCAAAGACCCTTGCCCATGTCTTGTCGGGGATTGTTTCAAAACCGGCGGGGCGGTTTTGTTCAAAGGCTTCAAGGTCAGCAAAGGTCGGGAAGTTTTGGCCGAGCCAGCCGCCGCCCAGTGTAGACAAGCCGATGATTTGCTCGCGTATGTCGGCATGGGAATCTTCCGCCTCGTTATGCGCTGACACAGCCGCGCCCGCCATGCCTTCAATCTCCGTTTCTGTTGGGATTGCGGAGCGTATGTCCCCGTGCGCTTCTTCATCCGTGTTATGGTTTTCTATGGCTTGATTTCTGTCCGCCGTTTCATCCGCGATGGATTCTCTAATATCGGCGTGCGCCGCTTCGCTCTCGTTATGGGCTTCTAGCGCGGCTGCCGCAGCCGCAAGCGTTTCAGCGTCCATCTCATCAACATAAGCTTTTGTAACGCCGCCGCCAGTCTCAATTTCTACTATTTTTTCACCAGCAAGATTAAAAAACTCGATTACCCCCGCCGCCGTTTTTTCAGCGTATGTGAACGCTTTTTGCGCCAGTTGTTTCCACAAGGGCGGCGGAGGGGCGGCGCTTTGGGGCAGCGACTGCCTGAACGTGATTTTTATTTTGTTCGTGCGCTCTTCCTCACCGCCGTTTTTGAAAAAAGCCTGCATAAAGAGCCGCGCCGTTTTTGTAAGCTCGCTGGGCAGGATAAAGGAATTTCCCTGCCCGATGTCATACGGCGCGTAGGTCTGCTGCCCGTCTGAAAAAACAAGCCACAAACCGAATCCGTCAAACCCTTCAGGGCGGGAAAAAACGAATTCCTGCACGTCGTTGTCAAACTGCGTGCCGATTTCCGATTCTTCGGGGGAGAGGTAGAGGATTTTATTTTTTTTGGTTATCGGGAAATTAAAAACGTCTTTCATCGCTTACGCTCCTTTCAGATTTTGACGCGGCGCGTTTTAATAATTCTTTAACCACAAAATCAGGGATTTCATATTCGGGATTAGTTAGAGTGAATGAAACAACCGAGCCGTCTTTTGCTACGGTATATATACGCCCGAAGTGTTCAACGAAGGTGTCCAAATAATACCTAGAATACTTTTCAAGTTTTCTAGCGAGTAGGACAAACAAACTTCTAATAATATTCGCGGGGCAGTCGCTGACAGCAATCGGCGCG
>JAITHJ010000006.1 GCA_031280035.1 Spirochaetaceae bacterium
ATCGCGCGCAACCCCGCCGTCTCGGACGAGGACAAGGAGGCGATGGGGCTGCCGTTGCGCGACACCACGCCTACGCCGCACCCCGCGCCGGAGCTGCGTCCCGATGTTGACGCCGAGCCGGAGGGCAAGGGGGCGCACCGCGTAACGGCGGTAAACCCGCACTCGCAGAACAAGGACAAGCCTCCGCTGGTAAGCGGCGTGTCCTTCGCCCGCCATATCCGCGGACAAGACGAGCCGAAACTGCGCGCCGAGGATATGCCTTCGGACTATCAGGCGGGAACAAGCCGCGCCTACAATTACGCCGAGTCGGACTACGGTAAGGTCGCCGATTACGCCGCCGCATACGAGAACGCCACCGGAGCGCGCGGCCCGTGGTCAAACGTGGTGAGTCTGTTGATTAGCGGGTGAGCAGAGACACTTATCAGGAGAAAAATAATTGAATAATACAACTATAGAAGACTACACCAAAGCTATCGAACTTGAGCCGAATAATGCGGCCTTATACATCAATCGCGGCGATGAGTATTGCAAAAACGATGATTATAACCGTGCCATCGATGATTATAATAAAGCCATCAAACTTGACCCGAATAACGCAGACTTTTACGAAAAGCGCGGCTGGACGTATTTCGTAAAATGCGACTACGAGCTCGCCATTGCGGATTTCACAGAGGCTATCAAACTTGACCCGAATAACGTTTCCAAATACTTTCAGCGCGGCTGGACGTATTGCGAAAAAGGCGACTACGAGCTCGCCATCGCCGATTTCACGGAGGTCATAAAACTTGAGCCGGACGAGGCATCCGGTTACAACGATCGCGGCAGAGTATATTACGAAAAAGGCTACTACGAGCTTGCCATCGCCGATTATAATGAAGCTATAAAACTTGACCCGAATGACGATTTCAAATACTCCCAGCGCGGTTGGGCGTATTTGGACAAAGGCGCCCAGCAGCGCGGTTGGGCGTATTTGGACAAAGGCGACTACGATCTTGCCATCGCCGATTTCACGGAGGCCATCAAACTTAAGCCGGATGAGAGATTCGGTTACAACGCCCGCGGCGTAGTATATTGCGAAAAAGGCGATTACGAGCTTGCCATCGCCGATTGTAATGAAGCTATAAAACTTGAGCCGGATGCCGCAGCCTCTTACAACTATCGCGGCAATGTATATTTCAAAAAAGGCGACTACGAGCTTGCCATCGCAGATTATAATGAAGCTATAAAACTTGAGCCGAATGACGCATACGGTTACAACAATCGCGGCAAAGTATATTGCGAAAAAGGCGACTACGAGCTTGCCATCGCCGATTATAATGAAGCTATAAAACTTGAGCCGGATGCCGCAGACTTTTACAACTATCGCGGCATAGTATATTCCGATAAAGGCGACTACGAACTTGCCATCGCAGATTATAATGAAGCTATAAAACTTAAGCCGGATGACGCAGACTTTTACAACTATCGCGGCAAAGCATATTTCAAAAAAGGCGACTACGATCTCGCCATCGCGGATCTTACAGAGGCTATAAAGCTTGAACCGAACACCGCACTCTTTTACAACAATCGCGGCAAAGCATATTGCGAAAAAGGCGACTACGAGCTTGCAATCGCGGACGCCACAGAGGCCGTCAAACTTGACCCGGATAACGCGAACTACAAAAATAATCTTGAATGTGCCAAACGGCGGGGCGGATAAATACAGAGCTCAGGGGGGCATATATGAGCAGTAAATTATACATTTCTTTAATATGTAAGGGGGAATTGGTCAGTAATTTTGCAGGCTATTCCGCACTGAATGAGCCAATTCCGCCGGATTCGTCCGGCGTTTGGAAATAAATTAGACGGCGGGAAAGACCGCAATAGGAGATTTGTGTATGAACAAGAGAACATGGATTGGAGCGCTGTTGAGAGGTAAGGAGGTTTTGCGATGGAGCAAACATTAGAGAAGAACGCCGCAAGTCTTGTGAACGGCGTTACGAACATTGTCAAATACCACGAGACAAAAGATAGGGAGAGCGGACGGAAGTTCAATCTCTTCCATGTTGCCGGTATCGCGCGCAAAGAGGTTATTATGTGCCGGGTGCTGGCGGATTTACTGGATCCCCAGGGCAAACATTGCAAGGGCAGCCTGTTTCTGAAGCTCTTTTGGGAGGTAATCGCCCCCAAGCTGCGAAACTGCCCGGCACTCGACATTGAACACACGCGGGTTACGCCGGAATACGTCATTGACGAAAACCGGCGCATCGACATCACCCTTGAGGACGGCGCGATTTTTGTGCCGCTTGAAGTCAAAATCTGGGCGGGCGACCAGCCGAAACAAGTTGCCGATTATTTTGCCTATGCCCAGACGAAAAACAAGGCGGCGCATATTCCCGTGCTCTACCTCACCGTTGACGGACACGAGCCGTCAGACTATTCAAAGGCGGATGCCGGAAAGGATGACTATGTATGTCTCTCATTCAAGGACGACATTCTCTCCTGGCTGGAGGCGTGCTTGCGCGAGGAAGCAACAGAAAAAACGGTTCCCGTACGGGAAAACCTGAAACAACTTATCGCGGCGATAAAATCGCTGTGTGGAAAATCGGAGGATGCGGAAATGGAAAACGAAATTTTCAAACTGGTAACCCAGTCAGACGACACAGGATGGGCGGCGCTGGCAATATGCAACGCCGCGGATTTTGACAGCAAGGCACGGGAAGCCTTCAAAGGCCCCATAACTAAACTGGTAGCGAGGGCATGGCCTGCCGGTGCCGAGTATGCGCAAGAAGATGCCTGGGAATTCATGTGGCTTTCCATAAAAAACGGGAATTACTATCTCGAAATCAACTATTTGGGGTGGGATGTCTGTATCGAGGCAGGTGACAAGGCAGTAACTACAAAAGAGGAGAAAAATGCCCTCTACGAAAAAATGAGCGGCCTCTTTAGTATTCGTCCAAAACCCGATGACGACTATGTGTGGTGCGGCAATGATCTGGGTTGGACATCCTGTGCAAGAGACGACGAGTTGTACACTTTTCACCTCTGCAAACTCTACACAGAGCGCCCTCAGGAAGTGGCGGACAAAATCATCGCCATCGCCCGCGAACTGGAAAGCGTGAAGGTGTAGCAAGGGGAATAAACATTCCATTGATAAGCCAAAGGCCACAGCGATTATCGCCGGTATTGGTACGATTGCAGGTGGTGCTCTAGGGGTAGCCGCAGGTGCAAAAAGAGTCAAGGACAACAAAGGGAAAAAGAAATGAAAACTACCGCAGGGCTCTGCCCTGCGGCAGCGCCTTTATCATTCTATGATTTATGCATACGTATATACTCTGCTATAATCATTTTCTTTTCCCATTAACTCTAAATATAATGAAATCATACCCCTGTGATGCGTTTCATGATTAAATAAATGCAGTAACATTATTTTACTTTTTATCTTTATTTCTATGTCTTTTGTGTTTTTCCAAATAATTTCTTTATTTAAATCATCTACTGTTATTTCATGTATAAAATTTATGAATATATTGTCCAGTTCCAGCCTTTTTATTAAATATTCATCAATGTTCTTAAATAAAATTTCTGAGCTATTGTATTCTTTACTAAAATATGCATCACTAAGGCTTTCAAACTTATTCACAGCCTTAAACTTATACAACACTGTATAATCCCGAATAAATATATGGGAACATAATTCATGTATTGATTTAAAATAGCCGGAAAACTGTTTATTCCATTCTTCCTCTGAAAGTATTTTTATTATATCATTCATCTGTTGATTTGCTCCCTTGTTATATCTTACTAAAAGTTCAAAAGTGTCTTTATCCATTTTCATCCTCTGTTATTTAATTTCACTGCCCAAGAGGGGCGCTAACGCCGTTATTATATATAAAGATACAAGCGCAATAATCATTGCTTTGTTTTTTATTATTTCATTTTTATATTCTGTAAATGTTATTTTGTTTTTATACATTCTTACTAAAGCATAAAGCAACACTACTACGCCAATAACCGACAATACGAATACGGCTGTTCTAAAGTATGTTATGATGTTCATTTCTGCATAAAATAATATTTCTAGGGAAGTTATTCCCATTTTTAACGCCCCAATAAACGCAATTACCGGCCATATTATTTTATTTAATTTTTTCTGTTCGTTTTCTAAATCTGCTTTGAACATCATTAAACAAATAAACGACAGTAATACTCCCATAACAGGTAAACGGAAAATTGAAATATATGATTTTTCCATTGCGACAATGGTACTGCCTCGTAAATCTACAAACGCCGGAATGCTATTTGGTATGTTTGTATAAAACAATGGTAAAACAACAATTGGGATTATATTAAAAATAATTGATAAAACGATTACACACATATAACAAACTTCATCTATTGACTTATATGTTTCATAGCCGCCGCCTCAACATCCCCGCTTCTCCCTGTCAAACCAGCGTTTCCTTTTTCGCGCGAACTTCGCTGATAATGCGCGGCAGTTTTTCGTTAATGATGTCGATTTCCTCCGCCGTGTTGTAATGCGAAAGCGAAATACGCACCGCACTGCGCGCAATGTCATCGGCATAACCGAGTGCGGTCAGCACATGCGGCGCCTCCTTCGACGAAGCCGAACACGCCGAGCCGGAGCTGGCGCAGATGCCCGCCTCATTCAGCATAGTGATAACATACGCGCTGTGCTTGACGCCCTCAAACACAAACGACGCATGGCCGGGCAGACGGCGCTCCGGGTCGCCGGTTAAAAACGCGCCGGGGATTTTCAGCGTCTGTTCGACAAGCGCAGCGCGCAGCGCCTGTATGTGCGCGGTATTCGCCGCCATATCGCGGACGCCCTCGCTAAGAGCGGCGGCCATCCCCACAACACCGCTTACATTCTCGGTACCGGCGCGCTGCCCCTTCTCCTGCCCGCCGCCGGTAATGTAAGGAGAAGGAACCAGCGGAAGCCGGCAGAACAGCGCGCCCACCCCCTTGGGGCCGTGAAACTTGTGCGCGGAAATCGAAAGCATATCAACGCCGAGCTCACGCACATTCACAGGAATATGCGCGGCGGCCTGCACCGCATCGGTATGAAAAAGCGCGCCGGCCTCGTGCGCGGCGGCGCACAGCTCTTTTACCGGCAGCACCGTCCCCGCAACATTATTGGCCAGCATGATGCTCACCAAAACGGTATCGCACCGAAGCGCGGCGGAAAGCTGTGCCGCCGTTATCTGCCCGCGCGAATCGGGTTGCAGCACGGTAACTTCAAAACCGCGCGAGCGCATTTTTTCCAGCGTTCCCAGCACAGCTTTGTGTTCGATGGCGCTTGTGATAATGTGGCGGCCTTTCTTCGCGCGAAGCTCGCAGGCGCTGTAAAGCGCCCAGTTATCGCCCTCGGTGCCGCCCGAAGTAAAATAGATTTCGTTGTTCAACGCCCCCAGCGCATCGGCAACGGCGCGGCGGCTGCCTTCCAGCGCCTTTTTCGCCTCCTGCCCGTAGCTGTAAATAGCCGAAGGATTGCCGAAACACTCCCTGAAATACGGCATCATCGCCGCCAACGCCGCCTCCGACACCACAGTAGTCGCGCAGTTATCCGCATAAATCCGCTTCACGTTAGGCGCATCCATTTTTACAAGCCCCATGACACAAAATAGTAACTCCGCCGTCCGGCCCATGTCAAGCGCTCACGCCCCCTCAAACTCCGCCATTTTCGCGCTCCAACTCCTTTATCCGGTATGCGACACCAAACAAAGAAAGCAAGGAGTCGCCGGAGACGGCGCATATATTAAGGGAGATAGCGCATTTAGCAAATGTCTTCATTCAGCCGGCTTATCAGCCCCAAGTGCTACCGGCAAGCTCAAACGCTTCCTGTTTATCTTGATTTTTTACCATTTTATGCCGATAAAGTAGCGGAGTGCTAATCGATGAGGCAATGTTCTCTTTTTTTTACTATTTTTCTTTTTTCAGGAACGTTTTTATGTGCTCAACTTGACGGACAGTTTCCGGCCGCCCAGAGCGTCGGCTTGCAAAAAGGCGTTGAACTTTACGGTCAAGGACAATGGGGCGGCGCGATTGTGGAACTGCGCAGGGCGCAATCAGAAACACGGAGCAATAGTATCCGGTCGGAAGCTCAATTTTGGATAGCGATGAGTGAGCTCGCTGCGGGAAAATACCGTGAAGCGATTCATAACTTTGATGAAATAGCAATAATTGACCCTCTTTCACCGCGCCGGCTGGAAGTTCCATACCAAAAAGCGCGGGCGTTATTCCAGCTTGGCATGTATAATGAAGCTATAGTCTTATTCAAAGAATACGCCGACAGTATTCAAGTTGACGGAAGATATATACAGGGAGTTCGAGCCGGTAATTGGTCTTCTCCTTCGGGTACTAACGATGCCTATAATAGAAAATCATCAGCGATATATTGGATAGGCGAATGTCTGTACAAACTGGAACAATGGGACAGATCAGGTGAAATGTTTGGCGTTGTTGTTGATTACTACCCTAAAAGTACAAAATATGAAACATCAATGAACCGGCTTGCACTGATCAAACAAAAAAAAATAGAAGGAACGCTGCTCGAAATCATAAAGCAGAACAGTCAACCGGTTAATTCCAATACGTCACGGGGCGCGGCGGTCAAAAACACGCCGGCAAATTCTTATGAGGACGCCGTACTTGCTTATAAAAACAGTATCGCTCCTTTTTTGATACACGAATTAAATAAAACATCCGCCAAAAATAACGAGCATACGCAGCCTCACCCGGTTCAGCCGCAGCCGCCTCGCCCCGCATTTGAGAATACGGCTGTACCTGAGGCCGTTCAACCTGATTCTTCAGCCGTTCCGGAAATGTCCGGCGCAGATTTATTATCCGACGCGCAGCTCGATTATGCGCCTCAGCAAGAAGACTCCGGCATTCAACCCGGATATCCGGATCATACCGTCAAAGCCGAGCCGGCTCAAACGGCAAAACCGCTGGGCAGTCAATCTCCTGAAACAATGATGCGTCTTCTTAACATCAAGACTCAAGCGTTAGAAATGATGGACAGACTTGTATCTACGCTGAAAACTTTTGAATCATTTGAGCAGGAAAGGTGGTAACGTGGTAAAAATCAAAACCTGCATAAGCGTTTTATTCTTATTTTTAATAACGCATTTTTTACCGGCCGCTGAATACGAAGACGGCAGAATAAAACTTGTTATTGACGAAAATAACGGAAGATTTTCACTTTATTATATGACTGATGTTGATAAAAAAACATTCGAGCCGTTGTTTTGGGACAGAGATAAGAAAACAAGTTTTCTTGCCGTTTGCGTAAACGGAAGCGAATATAAACTTGGCGAAAGTTCGCGTTTTAAGACATACGTCCGTGGTACCGATACAAAACCCGCTTTGGTTTTTGAATCACCGTTCCTTGCCGTAACCGAACAGTTTTCGTTTATAAGAACATCAAGCTCCGGAGTAAGCAACGGAGTACGAGTCGATATTAAAATAGAAAATTGGGGTGAAAAAACGGCGGAAACAGGCGTACGTCTTTTAATCGATACATTTTTAGGAGAAACAAATACTCCAAGTTTCAGAACTGATCTGCGTCCTGTGGAATCCGAATTGATTATAGATCAAAGTTCCCGCGACCAATGGTGGCTTTCCAGAAATGAAAAATACGGCATAATGGGCAGCGTATTTGTTGAAGGCATTGATCCCCCAAGCTATATTCACTTTGCAAACTGGAAACGGCTTTACAACGCGGCGTTCAAAACCGAATATGTTTATACAAGGAATTTCAGCGACTTACCGTTTTCGATACGAGACTCCGCCGTCTGCTACTATCTTGACATCCGACCGCTTGAAAGATGGCAGTCATGCGGCTTTACGGCTCTGTTTGCCGCAGACGATAAATACGGATTCGACATAAAGCGGACTAACAACGCATTTATAGCAAGACCGTCAGACTTTACTGATAAAACAATTCCGGCGGACATACTGCCTGATATGCCTCCGAATAAATCTGAAATGCCGCAGCCGTACCGTTCGGCGCAGCCGCAGTTAGAGACTCAGCCGGAAGCAAAAGTATCCGCACGGCAAATTCCCGCTTCGGGAAATAAAGATTCAATACTTCTTCCAATAGGCGCTATACGCGTTGATCTGATGACATTACGTGAAATTATATATAAAGTGGATGAATATATTTACTTTGGAACAGCGATTTCGGAAGAAGAGCTTCGTGGTATGGAAATGGCAATAACAAGACTAAAATCAAGATATGGCGGTATTATAAATCCATATAGATAAGCGTATGAAAGACAAAGTTTTACATAACGCAATGACGCTTTCAAAGAAAGGCAAATATGGCGATGCTATTGTCATTCTTGAAAGCGAGGTATTCCGGTACCGGGACTCATTTCGTTTTTATTACCTGCTTGCTCTGTCGTGTATGTATGCCGGCGACTTTGGAAGAGCGTATACCTATTTTAAAAGTGCGCATGATATAAAAAACAAAGATGTCAACGTGCTTCTAGGAATTGCTGCGCTCAATGTTAAACGCGGTGAAAGCGGCAGGGCGGTAGATCTTTATTTAAAAGTTTTAGATATAGAACCTAAAAACAGGAGGGCCAAAAACGCCCTTGCCGTACTGCGCAAATACGGCGGAAGCGATACTCTCGGCGAATGGCTGGAATCAGGAAAAATCAACAGATTATATCCGCCTTTTCCAAAAGAGAGATTTAATGCGGCAAAAGCGGCCCTTATAACCGTTTTAATTGCCGCCGCAGTATTTTTTGGGCTGGTTACCGCCGTTAAATTCAGCATTATAAAACCGCATTTCCTTGAAAAGGAAGAACGTCCCGGGTTTACCGATTCAGCGCTTAAACAAGATGATAAGGAAAAAATTATTGGAACCGGCGGAACTTATCAAATCATATTAACGGAAAAACAGGTGTTAAATTTATATGAAGACGCGCGGGATTTTTTTAACAGCTACAAAGATAATTCGGCGCGTGTCGCAGTGAATAAAATTTTATTATCCAATGCAAGCGACGGAATAAAAAACAAATCCCGTCTGCTGTTGAAATTTATTGATAATGCAGTTCCAGGTTTTGAGACTCTTACCGAACGATTCAGCTATCAGCAGGTAGAAAAAGAAAACTATATTTATGACGGATGTTATGTTATATGGTCTGGAATGGCGGTAAATGTAGAACAAGAAAACGATTCTACTTCTTTTAACTTGCTTGTTGGTTATGAAAACCATAAAAAGGTTGTAGGAATTGTTACAGTCGTCATTCCCTTTGCATCCGATATTGATACTGAACGCCCGCTTGAGGTACTAGGTAAAATTGTTTCGCAGGAAAACAGCGGTATTTTAAGTCTGGAAGGAATAAGCATTCATCAGCCAATCCGATAAGCTAAAATGAACAAAAAACCCATTGTTTTTTTGGATTCAGGCGTGGGCGGCCTGCCTTATTACAGTGAATTTACACGCCGAAATCCGCATAGAGAAGCAGTATACATAGCGGATAGAAAAAATTTCCCCTACGGTAAGAAATCGAAAAACGAGCTTGTTGATTTACTTGTCCATATCATCGCGGCTCTTGTTGAAAGAATAAATCCTGTTATGGTCGTATTGGTATGTAATACCGCATCGGTTTCAGCTTTGGATGAACTGAGGACGCTGTTTTCCGGCATAATGTTCGTTGGAACAGTACCTGCAGTACGGCCGGCGGCATTAAACAGCAAAACAGGAATAATAGGCGTACTCGGAACAAAACGCACTATTGAAGACAAATATATTGACAGAATTATCCGTGAAATTGAACGTCCCTGCAAAATCATCCGCAGCGCAGCGCCGGAATTGGTTGATTTTATTGAGCACAATTATTTTACATCAAGCCCGGCAGAAAAGCGCGCCGTTGTAAATCAATGGACGGAACGCATACGCAGTCATAGGGCAGACGGTCTTGTACTTGGCTGCACTCATTTCCTGTTTTTACTAAACGAATTCAAACAGGCTGCGCAGCCTGATATAACAATTTATGATTCTCTTAACGGCGTATGCAGTAACGCGGAACGATTACTTCTGGACGCGCGGTTTTCTGACGCGCCGGAAAACCCTGAGCATTCACTGCTTGTAACAGGCGGTAAACAAAATTTGGATATATGGGAAAAATGGGCGCGCGCTTTTAAACTGAATTTATGCGATTTTGACGGCTACTTATCAAAACAGGATTTATAATTATGAAAGGAGTTGTTATCAAAGGATCGCGCAATATATTTCTCATTAAATCTTTTGATACAAATCTTTATTACGAATGTCCTATCAAAGGCAAGATACTAAAATGTACGCAAAAATATTATAATCCGCTTGCGCCCGGAGATATAGTTTGTTTTGAACAAGAAAGTCCTGGTAAAGGAATGGTTACCAATGTTGAACAACGGCGTAATTTCTTTACGCGTTTTAACAGAAAAGGACTCTTACCGCAGATACTAGCCAGCAATATTGACCGCATTTTATGCGTAACAACTCCGGCGGCGCCGCCGTTCCGTCCGCGTTTTATTGACCGTGTATTACTTCAGGCTGAAGCCGCCCGCATACCTGCCTTTCTTGTCATGAATAAAACCGATCTTATAAAATCAAGCTGCATCAATCAGCATGGAGACAAAACAGAAAGAAATACTGCGGATCACAACAATGAAATTGAAGAACGCATGGCGGATTATATGCGTATAGGATACAAAGTAATGTATGTCAGCGCAGCAAGCGGTGAAGGAATAAATGAACTTCGCAGCGCGATTGCAAATACTTTTTCTGTATTTATAGGTCAAAGCGGCGTTGGCAAATCAAGTTTAATTAACGCGCTCTTTCCCAATACACAGTTAAAAACCGGCGTGTTAAATGAAAAATACGATAGAGGAAACCATACAACAGTACAGTCTCAGATGATAGAATTTAAAATTCTAGAAGATGTTTTTCAAATAGTGGATACGCCAGGCGTCCGCCAGTTTGTGCCAGACGGCGTTAAAACAGAGCATATTATGCTGTATATGAAGGAGTTTGCGCCGCTTGCCGGAAAATGCGGTTTTGGTTTATCCTGTTCGCATCGCAAAGAAGCGCGCTGCGCGATTCTGAACGCCGTAGAAACCGGCATGATCCGCCCTGAGCGTTACGATAGTTTTTTACGGATACAATCGGAGCTTAACGCGCTTAAAGACCGGAAATGAATAAAAAAACATATACGCTTTTAGAGTTTGATCTTATAAAAAAAGAAGTCGCGTCTTTTGCCAAAAGTGATGAAGCCGCATCTCTTATAGTACAGGAAGAACCTTTTAATGACGAAGAAAAAATACATGAGCTGAAACAAAGCGTTCTGCATATAATAAAACGCATCGCATCAGAAGACGACGAACCATATCACAGACTGCCTTCACTGGAAAACATACTTTCAAAACTTGAGCTTGACCGCTCAACACTTGAACAGGAAGAAGCGTTTGCGCTTGGATTATTTATAAAGGAAGGCAGGCTGATCATAAAATGGCTTTACGGCAGCGAAGCCGGTACGAACAACGCATTATCCGCTGACGGTGAAAACGCGGACGTAATTCTTGCGGATTGTTCCAAAGCGGCGGATCAAATTTTTTCCGTCTTGGACAGCGACGGCAACCTGCGCGACTTGGATGTTTTTCGCCGCATAAAAGAACGCATTAGCGCGCTGCAAAAGGAACTTCATTCAATCAGTCTTTCTTATTCAAAGGACGAAGAAACGCGCGGCATGCTTCAATCTGAACTGCCGTCTTTGCGCAACGGGCGTATTGTCATCGCGCTAAAAGCAAACTTTCGGGGCAAAATACGAGGAATTGTACACAAAGTTTCGGCAACAGGCCAAACGTTATTTTTAGAGCCGGAAGAAATCATCGAAAAGAACAACAATCTTCTCATTGAAGAACGCCGCCTTACCGCGGAAGTACGCCGTGTTTTAACTGAGATGACCGCTTCCGTCTCGCGGTACAAAAATTCGATACGGAGCTTTTACCGCCGCATTCTTTATATCGAAACAGTACGCGCGCGCGCACATCACGCCCGCAGGACAAACGGTTTGTTCGCCCGGTCTGTTTCCCGCACGGACGCGCGCGCCGTCATGCTCCGCGCGGCGCGCCATCCGCTGCTTGGAGCGGATGCGGTTCCGGTCGACGTCATCGTGAAAGAAGGCGCGCGCGCCGTAATCATCACCGGACCGAACGCCGGAGGAAAGACCGCCGTCCTAAAGACCGTCGGGCTGTTCGCGCTTATGAATCAGTCCGGCTTTGCGCTGCCTGCGCAGGCGGCTGAGCTTCCCCTGTTCGACCGTATTTTCGCCGGTATCGGCGATGAGCAGTCTTTGCAGGGCGCGCTTTCGACTTTTTCCGCTCAAATCAAAAACATTGCGGCGATTTTGAACGAGACGACAGACCGTTCTCTTGTTTTGCTGGACGAACTTGGTTCGGGGACGGGCGCGGAAGAAGGCGGGGCGCTGGCTATGGCGCTTCTTGACGCATTTACGGCCAAAGGAGCGCTGCTGTTCGTTACGACGCACAGCAATGCGCTCAAAAACTACGGCTGGACGCATCCGTTTGTGGAAAACGCCTCGATGGAGTTTGACGAGCGTACCGGCGCGCCGTCATACCGTGTACTTATGGGCGTCCCCGGAGAGAGCAAAGCGCTGCATATCGCGCGGCAAAACGGACTTCCCGAAGAGATACTCCGGCGGGCGCAGGAGTACCTTTCCGGCGGGGACAGCGATGCCGCCGCGCTGATTGCCGGTTTACGCGAAAAAGCCGCGCAATTTGAGCGTGAGAAAGAATTATTCGACAAAGAACGCCTTGTTTTCTTAGAAGAGCGGCGGAAGGTTGAGGAGCGGGAAGCGGCGGTGCGCGCGCGCGCGCTTGAGTTAAAAACCGGCGGGATACGTGAGCTGCGGGATTTTCTGTTTGAGAGCCGGAAAAAGCTTGAGAACCTTGTGCGCGAACTGAAAGAATCCGGCGGAGTTACCGTATCCCGCGAAGAAACCACGCGGGTGAAAGCGTTTTTGAGCGAATTGAACGCTGCGGTACAGTCTGAACAGACGGATCTTGCGGTACACGCCGCGCAGGAGCGCGCGGTGAAGCGGCAGGCTGAGCCGTTCGTCCCTATCCGCGCACGGGACATCCACGCGGGCATGGCGGTCTTAGCGGGTGAGCGGCGGGCGCGCGGCATTGTAAAACGAGCGGGACGGCGCGGTTTTTGGTCGGTAGAAACCGGTTCGGTATCGTCCTTTTTTCACGAGAGCGAGCTGTTTCCCGACACGGAAGCGGAAACCACGTTGAAGCCGGTCATCGCGCCTGTCGATTTTGCCGCCCCCTATAGGGCAAAGCATGAAATCGACCTGCGCGGATTACGGCTTGACGAGGCTATGGAGGCGCTTACCCGTCAGCTTGACGCGGCGGCGGGGAATTTGGGAGCGTTTTCCGTCATACACGGAACAGGCGAAGGAATTCTCCAGCGCGGCGTCCATCAGTTGCTCAAAGAATCGTCCGCCGTTGCCGGATACGCCTTTTCACATCCTGATTCAGGCGGCGCAGGCCGGACTGAAGTTACGCTGAAACCATAAGCCGGTTTCGGATTCCGCACGCGCCGGCCAAGAAGGATTTCAGATTCCAGATTGCGGAGTTCTGACGGAAGGGGTTCGGGGGTCAAGGTTCGGGAAAAAGATGTCCGCCCGCGGATTTCGGCGCGTCAGGCCGCGCGAGGCCGCCCGCACAGCGCGCGTGTGAAAAGCGGCGAACGGTCAGCGGGCGGCCGTGGCTTGTGTTGACGCACACTTTGGCGTGGCTGTAATTGACGCACGCCGATGCCGCCCGCCCGCCGCTTTTCACACGCGCGCCCAACCCTCTTCCCGCGCCGCGCGCAAAAGGGAGTAACGCCGCGCCCGCTTTTCTCCGAATAGAGCCGCACAGGCGCAGGCTCTTGCCGTGGGTGCGGCGGCTCTAGCCGCAGAGCCGAGTGCTAGAACCGCCGAGGCCACTGGCTCTAGCCGCGGGGCCGGGCGCTCTAGCCGCCGAGGCCACGGCTCTAGCCGCCGAGGCGCGGGCTATAGCCGCCGAGGCCACGGCTCTAGCCGCGGGGCCGGGCGCTAGAGCCGCCGAGGCCGCGGCTCTAGCCACGGGGCCGGGGGCTGTAGCCGCGTAGAGCCGCGGGGCCGGGCAGACATCCACGCGCCTCACCCCGAACTCCGCCGGTTTCCCCCTGACCCCCGATACCCGGCCCCCGGCACCTGCCCGCTCTCCCCTGTCCACTGTCCACTGACAACTGTCCACGCCCCGTTCTTCCCTGAAATCCGAAATCAGAAATCCGGCCCCGCCGCTTCCAGACGAAGCGCAGTGTACGGCCTCACCTTTTGGTACAGCGCCGGATTATCGCTTTCATCTTTGAGCGCGATGCCCGTCAGCCGCCGCAGGAAAGACTGTTCGAGAAGCCACGCGAGTTTGAAAGCCGCAACGTCCTGTGGAAGGCCTTGAGGCCGGATGTTCGAGATACAATTACGCTCCGAATCGATGCGCGCGGACGGCTGAGGATTCCACGTAAGATAAACGCCGAGGCTGTCCGGCGAGGAAAGGCCAGGCCGCTCGCCAATCAAAACCGCGACCGCTTTGCTTTTAAGCAGCCCGCCTATTTCGTCCCCCAGCGCAACCCGCGCCTGATGGGCAAGAACCACAGGCCCCAGCGACAAACCGAGCGCGTTAAGGTAGGGCAGCAACGCGCCGATCAATCCCGCCGGCTGGCGGTGGACGGCGCAGGAAGAAAGCCCGTCTCCGATAACCAGCAGCAGATCGCAGGGTTCAAGCGGACGGGCGCGCAGCTCATCGCGGCTCGCTTCGCTGAGAACGCGCCCCAGATCCGGCCTGCGCAAATAGGCCTGTCTATCCGGCGCGCCGCTGCGGACGGTGAGCGTCTTCAGATTCATGGCATGAAGCGCGGCGGCAACGGTTTCGCTGTCGAAAGGCTGAAGAACGGCGTCGCGGGCTTGGGCGTGGGCAAGGCCGAATCTCAGCGTCTCGCTGGTAGGAAGGCTTGCGCCGGCGCGTCCGAGCGCGATACGGGCGGCGGTAAAGGAGCGAAGATCTGTCCACGGGTCGAATTCCGGCATGATAACGCCCCTTACCCACCGCACGGCAGCGCGGCAAGCAGCGGATGACCTGCGCCGGCGGGCAGCAAGCCGCCGCGTTCATCGGCAATCCGCATCCGGCAAAGCCACGCGCCGAACTCCGGCGCGTGTTTAAGGCCGAACAGGCGGCGCGCATAGAGGGCGTCGTGGAACGAGGTGCTCTGATAGTTGAGCATGATGTCGTCCGCGCCCGGCACGCCCATCATAAAGGTCAATCCGGCGGCACAAAGCAGAGTCAGCAAAACGTCCATGTCGTCCTGATCGGCTTCGGCGTGGTTTGTATAACAAATATCGCAGCCTATGGGCAGCCCCATCAGCTTTCCGCAGAAGTGATCTTCGAGGCCGGCGCGGATAATTTGCTTCCCGTCATACAGATATTCCGGCCCGATAAACCCGACGACGGTATTAACCAGCAGCGGATCGAAACGCCGCGCTACAGCATAGGCGCGCGCTTCGCAGGTTTGTTGATCGATGCCGTGGTGGGCGTTCGCGGAGAGGCAGCTTCCTTGTCCGGTTTCAAAATACATGACGTTGCCGCCGGGAACGCCGCGTCCAAGCGAAAGCGCCGCCTGACGGGCTTCTTCAAGCAGAGCGAGCGAGACGCCAAATCCTTTATTTGCCGCTTCAGTACCTGCGATAGACTGAAACACAAGGTCGACGGGAGAACCGCGTTCGATAAGCCGCAGCGTATTGGTAACGTGGGTAAGAACGCAGGACTGCGTTGGGATGGCGAAGCGGGATATAATATCGTCAAGCATACGGTTGAGCCGGTCAAGCGCGGACAAGCTGTCGCTTGCGGGGTTTATGCCGATAACCGCGTCTCCCGCGCCGTAGAACAGGCCGTCAAGGACGCTTGCGGCGATGCCTTTAAGGTCGTCAGCAGGATGATTGGGCTGGAGGCGGACACTCAAATGTCCCGGCAGGCCGATTGTATTGCGAAAGCGGGTGGTTTTCCGGCATTTACCGGCGGCGAGGATCAGGTCTTGGTTTCGCATCAGCTTACTGACGGCGGCGGCGATTTCCGGCGTAACGGCGGGCGCGGTTTGGCCCAGCAGCGCGCTGTCCGTAGCGTCATCGAGCAGCCAGTCGCGCAGGCCGCCAACGGTCAGATGACTGATGGCGGCAAAGGCGCGCGCATCGTGGGTATCGATAATCAGGCGGGTAACCTCATCAGATTCATACGGCACAAGAGGATTGTCGAGGATTTCGCTGAGCGGAACGTCCGCAAGGGCGATTTTGGCGGCCATCCGTTCTTCAGCGCTTTGCGCGGCGATGCCGGCAAGGACATCCCCTGAACGAAGCGGGGACGCTTTGGCGAAGAGGTCTTTTAAGCCGGCGAACCGGTAGGTTCTGCGCGCCAGAACGGTCTGGTACATGGTCTCTCCTTCGAGCGGCGTCTAAGCCCCGCCGTCCGCCGCTATCGTATCATTATGCGCGGGGAGTGGACAGTGGGCAGGGGTTTCTGGCCGGAAGACCGGAGCACCGCCTCCGCCGTCAACACTAACTTCACCGCTTGTTTTACCGAAAATAACGCCGTTTTCAATAACCAGCTTTTCCATCCCGGTCATATTCTTGCCGTCAAAAACGCCGCAATTTCTTATTTCTATACTCGCCATCACTTATACTTCTTTTTGGGCATCGGCGCATTGTTTTCCAATATCATTACAACAGCGCTTAAATGCTCGCCGTCATCTACATTTACGATATAATGTTCTTTTGCCCCACTATAAGGAAAACCTGTTTCCGCATTGGCCATTAAATGTTTTATGCAGTCAAGTTTTTTTACAAACGCGGTATTATCGCAAATCATTACAACCGGTTTTTGATTCAGATATATTAAATACTCTCCAAACATCTTTTTATAAGTTATTGTTCCGTTAGTTTTTATTTGATCAATAACATATTGAACATAATCTAAATCACTTGCCACGCTATACCTCAATTTTATTTCTTTTTACTTTCTATGGTAAGTGCCTCCACTTTATCATCATCAACCGTAACAACCTGATTGTTGCTTATTGGACGTAAATCCAATTTCCCAGAATATTCTCCTATTATTTTTTCAGCCGCTTTCTTAAATGGAAAATTAGTGCAATGCGGAACGACACAGAAATCTACTACAGAAAGCGCCGTAAATTTATTTTTTAATTCTGGAGCGGTCTCCGATGAGTCCATATATTTTACATATTCTATGTCTTTTGACAAAATCATAGAACCTGCTGATGCCCCAATGTATAATTTTCCTTTGTTTATATGCTCTATAATAAGTTTATCAGTCCCTGTTCGTTTCAACTCTTGCAATAAAAAGAATGTATTGCCGCCTTCCACGAAAATATAATCCGCTTCATTTATTTTTGCTTTTATTTCATCGGGTGAAGCCTTTGAAATTTCCAATTCATCAATAATTAACCCCAATTTTTCTAATGTCTTTTTATCAGCCCCAACATAAAAAGTTACTTTTTCCACAATACTTGCCGTGGGTATAAAAACAACTTTTTTACCGGAACAAGTATTTCCAGTAAAATCAGGCAACAGCTTTGCCGCTCCTGAAAAATATGAGGCCAAAAACAGTTTCTTCATTTTAATTTGTTATTCCACCGTTCCAGCCGTTTCATTCCGCGGGTAAAAAGCCACGCCATCAACTTGGGAGAGCCGCTTTCAATCATCTTTTTACGGCAAAACTCTTGAAACGCTTCCACCGTTGTTTCCTCGCCGACAAACGCCCCGTTTTGATAGCAGTAACTGCAATATTTTTTGTTCTTACCACCGTCAGCATTTGTCCCGCCGCCCTGCGGGTCTTGCTTGAGCGGCATTCCGCAGCTTTGACATATTTCCATTTTGTCGTTCCTTTTTATTGTTTATACAAATATATATAAAACCCTATTCCAGATTCTTTGATTTCATTTTTGCTGAACGGCGTTTGTTTTATCATTTCTTCCAATTCATTTTTTGAATATGCTCCTTTACAAAGCCCCTTGAATGTCATTACCATAAACCAGCGCTCAAATCCCGGTTTACTGTATGCTCTTGCCGCTTCTTCCAGCATTTCTTTTGACACGTCATGATTCATATCAACTATTAACGCAATCCCGTCTTTTTTTAATACACGGTGCATTTCAGCCAATGCCTTGACCGGCTCCTTGAAATTTTTAAATGCCGCCGAGCAAAAAATAAAATCAAATGCGTTATCCTCAAAAGGCATTTGGGAAACATTTCCCTGCACAAAATTGACGCTTGCCTTTTCCCGTTTTGCGTTTGCCTTGCATATTTTCACAAAATCCGCGCTGATGTCCATTCCGGTTATAGTGTAATTCCCCATTTTTGCCAGCTCTATCGAGAAATATCCAGGGCCGGGCGCCACTTCCAGCACAGAGGCATTGTCCGCTAAATGCCTTTTTGCTTCAGCCGCGTATTCCCGCATTTCACCGATTCTTTTTTCCCGTGTGTTTTTGTCATACCAGCGGGTAAAAGGGCCGGTTATTCCCAAATCCTTTATCTTCCTTCCCGTCCTCATTAAAGCCATAATCCAACCTCCAGTTTATCAAGTTTTTTATACAATAATGCCTAAATTATTTTTTGTCAATTGATATTCAAAAAAACTTTAGGCAAAATGGCACATAACGTTCCTTTTGCGTTTTTTCTATAAATTGTTCAATCATAAGGTAAAACGCCTGTGTGTTAATACCTTACCACTGAAATAACACGAGAAAAGTTTCGTGTTATTTCCAGAGATGGGTATTATTATGTAACTCGTCTAGATTATGCAGCACTTAAATTATAGTGTCAAGAGGGCTCTGGATGTGGAGGGCGCTACGGACTGCAACGTGGGCGTATCGTTCCGTGGTTTTAAGGCTTGAATGGCCAAGAAGTGTTTGAATGTACCGGATGTCGGTACCGCTTTCGAGAAGATGGGTTGCAAAAGTATGGCGCAGGCTATGAATCGATATCTTTTTGGTTATTTCTGCCTTATGGGCTGCTTTGTCAAAAATATTTTGCGCGGAACGAATGCTGAGGTGGCGGTTTGCGGGCTGACCGGGGAAAAGCCATGTCCTGATGTCATAAAGTGAGCAGTATTCGATAAGAAAGGCGGACGCACGCTCCGAGAGCAGGGTACACCGGTCCCTGCGGCCTTTACCGGAGCGGATAAACAAAACTTTTCGTGAAAAATCAATGTGTTCCTTTCTTAGCGCAACTACTTCGCTGACACGCAGGCCGGATGAATATACAAGCATCAATAACAGCCGGTGTTTGGGGTTTGTTTCCAATTCAAGAATGCGGCTTATCTCCGCCTTCGATAAAACCGCAGGCAGACGTTTGTCATGCCGGGGACGATGCTGTTCGCCAATGATGTTTTTTTTGATAACGTTCAAATAAAAAAACTTTATGGCGCTTATGGCGATATTCATTGATGAAGCGGAATATTCCCTGTTCTTGTCCAGTATGGCAAGAAATTGCTTTATGCCATTATCATCAATTTCTTCGGGTGTTTTTTGAAGAGTACGGCATAGCAAGCTATTATAATATACATAGGAACGAAGGGTCCGGGGGCTGTACTTACGTGCATGAAGCTCGACTTCAAGTTCAATACGCCAATGTTCGGGAAAGAACTGTTCTGTTTTGGAGACAAATGCAGCAAGGCAGGCTGCATCACTTTGCTGCATGCCCGCCCCTGCGCTTCTTGCAGGGCAATTATCAATTTGAATATCAGCAGATCGAGGTATTTGATTAATAACAGTATTATTCCAGGGACGCTCAAAAAAATTGTGTATCATTAACTGCGCAGGATTATTTTCTGTAACCATCACCCAGGTAATATCAGAAAAAATCGAAGAAAATGTGTCCAGACAGGTATGTTCATTGGGAAAAATAAATTCGCGGCGGGATTTGTTCCAAATTCCACCTCCACCGGATGCAATTAGCCTGAACAGACGAGAATCATAATCGAAAAAAGGAATCCGTATGCCATCAGCGCCGGAAAAGATATATACAAGTTCCATCGTGATCAATCCTCCAGTATTCATTTTCTAAAAAGTTCTTTCCCAAGCCGACAGGTACAAATAAAAAATAGGGTGAACAATAGTTTCAAAACTCAAGTTTTGAAACTGACTCGGATCCAAAAAAAATATAAAATAAATGGAAAAGAAAAACAAGTGTTGGAAAATAGTGATACAAGTCTATTCGCCGCCTGTCCGTGCGGACAGGCTTTTCAGAAACCGGGAAAGCAGCGCTTCGTACACCGGGCGGGAGTTAATCACCAGGGACGTAACAAAGGCGGAAAGACAAACCAGCACCAGGCTGCTTAAATGATTAAAACTCCCGCTCATTTCCAGTATCAGCACAATGCCCGTTACCGGGGCGCCAACCGCTCCGGTAAAAAATCCCGCCATTCCCAGAATCATAAAATTGAGGCTCTGCCCCTCGCTGATATAACCGGCGTTACAGAGGCCAAGCCCCAGGGCGCTGCCGCTTATCGCGCCGCAAGCCAAGAGCGGCAGAAAAATACCGCCCGGCGTTCCCGACCCATAGCAGAGCGCCGTAAAGACGATTTTTACCGCAAGCAGGAGGAGCAGCGTTTCCATGGGCCGGCTGGCCAGGGAAAGCGATTCAATTAAACGGTGTCCGCCGCCCGTTGCGTCAAACAGCACAAAACCCAGCGGAACCGAAACCAGCAGGGGCAGCGCCGGGCGGGCGGCCTCTGGAATACGCAGCGTTGCGTATATGTCTTGCGAAAGATACAGCGAGCGCTTGAATACATCACCCAGAAGAGCGCACAGTACGCCGAGCAGAACAATCCATTGAAACGTGTGCAGCGGCAGCGCCTCGATGTGCCGAAAATCGAACACCGGCTTCATGCCAAAAAACCAGCTTGCCACCGCGTCCGCTGCCATTGCCGCTCCCATGGAACAGGCGATAATGCCCGGCGCAAAACCGGCTTGCAGTTCTTCCAGTGTAAAAATAACCCCCGCAAGCGGCGCGTTAAAAGCCGCCGCCACTCCCGCCGCGGAAGCGGCCGTTATCAAATACTTGCGTTCACGGTAGGGACGGCGCAA
>JAITHJ010000030.1 GCA_031280035.1 Spirochaetaceae bacterium
GCGTTTGCGAAGGCCGAAGCGGACCTTGCCGAGACCATGAAGGAACTCGGGCCGGACGCGCCGCTTTACATCCAGCATACGGCGTTTCATCTTGCGAACTATCTTGCCTATACGGGAAGAAAAATTAAGACGGTAGGAGAGCTGGCCGCCGGTTTTGCCGAAGTGAAAGAAAAATGGAGGCCGCGCAATCTGGAGCTCGGCGACCTCCTTGCTTCAGGCTTCGGCACGGTGCTTGCCGCCGAGACTATCGAGGCCTGCGTGTACGCCCGCGCGAAGGGCGCAGACCCCTACAACCCGAAAAACGAGGAGATCCGGCCTTTCTGGGGACACATGAGCGATGCCGAAGTGCGCGAACTGGGTGTTCCGCTGGTTACCAACGACATTCCGGGCTTTGTCGTCATCATAGGCGGCGCGCCCTCCGATGAAGAGGCCGCCGAGCTTATCAAGGGCTATCAGTCGCGGGCGATTTTCGTCTTTCTTATCGGCGGCATCATCGACCAGGCGCGCCGGATGAAGGTGAATATGAGTTTTTCGGTGCGCGTGGTGCCTGTCGGCCCTCAAATCTGGCACGCGGCGCACATCCTCTCGCTCGTCAACCGCGCGGCGATGATTTTCGGCGCGGTGCAGCCCGGCGACCGCGCGGCGCTCGATGCCTACACCTCTGTGCGTATCCGCGCCTTTGTCAACGCCTTCGCCCCGGTGCCCGACCTCGGCGTCGCCGCCGCCGCCGGCGCGATTGCCTGCGGCTTCCCCGTTATCACCTGCGATACCAAAGACATGATTGCGGTGCCCAAGGCGCTTATCATCGAAGAGAACAGCAAGGAGTTTATCAAAACCTCGCTTGAGGCGCGGGAGATAAAACTCAAAATCACCAAAGTTGATATTCCGGTGGCGTTCTCCACGGCGTTCGAGGGTGAAATTATCCGGCGCAACGATATGTGGGTGGATATTGACGGTGCGAAAATGCCCTGCTTTGAGTGGGTTAAAAACGTGCCGGAAACCGATGTTGAAGATCATCGTATTGAAGTTTTCGGCCCTGACCTTGATAAAGTAGAGGAGGGCGGCAAGATGGCGATGGGCTATGTTGTCGAAGTTGCCGGCAAGAAAATGCAGCCTGATTTTGAGCCGGTATTTGAGCGCAAGATTCACGCCTTCATTAACGAGGCGGAAGGAATTATGCACACCGGCCAGCGCGACCTTATCCGCATTCGCGTAAGCAAAAACGCCTTTGCCGCGGGCTTTCGCGCCAAGCATTTCGGCGAAATCCTCTATGCAAAAATCAAAAGCGAATACGAAGCTGTTGTTGATAAATGTCAGGTGAAAGTCTACCTGAGTTTTCCCGGAACGCCTGAGGCGGCAAAACTTGAGGAACTCAAGAAAGAAGTCAACAAAGTCTACGACAAACGCGATGCGCGGCTTAAAAGCCTTACCGACGAAAGCGTGGATATATTTTACAACTGCATTCTTTGCCAAAGTTTCAGTCCGGCGCATGTCTGTATTGTTACGCCGGAACGGCTTGGGCTGTGCGGCGCGGTTTCGTGGCTTGATGCGAAAGCGAGTAACGAACTTGACCCCAACGGGCCGAATCAGCAGGTAACGAAGGAGCGCATAGTCGATGAGCGTCTTGGTATTTGGGAAGATGTCAATGAAACTGTTCAGCGTGATTCACATGGTACGCTCCAACAGGTTACCCTTTATTCGATACTTGTTGACCCGATGACAAGCTGCGGTTGTTTTGAGTGCATCTGCGGTCTGCACTATATTGACGATTCCCATCAAGGGGTTGTTATTGTAAACCGAGAACATACAGGCAAAACGCCGGTTGGTATGTCGTTTTCTGAACTTGCTGCGCAAACGGGCGGTGGTGTGCAGACGCCGGGCTTTATGGGGCATGGTAAACAGTTTATTTCGTCAAAGAAATTCTTAAAAGCGGAAGGTGGTCCGGCACGTATTGTATGGATGCCTAAATCACTGAAAGAATTTGTTGGCGCAAGACTCAACGCCACCCTGAAAGATCTTTTGGGCGTTGATAGTTTTACTGACATGATTGCAGACGAAACAATTTGTGAAGAAGACAGCGAAGCTCTTACTGCATGGCTTAATAAAGTAAAACATCCGGTAATGAACATGGATCCAATGATGTAAGTCCGTAGAACGTGCAATGAATTATGGTTTTCTGTGCGTTCTTATATTAAACAGACGACAGCGGATAAAATGTTCACAAATCGAAAACTCAATTCCGCTGTCATCTGTTGCTCGTTCAGTTCTGTCGGCGTAATGATGCTGCCGTCCGTTTCGTAAGAGTTTAAAGCTGTCTTGACAAAAAACCTATCGTGTAAAATAATTTCGCTGTAAGTTAAAAATATTCTGATATGGATACGATCCGTGGGCAACGGCATCCTTAGGAGAGGCTAAAATGTTATCTCAAAATACTGATGAAATTGTTTTTGATACTGCATCAGGGGTATCTATTGAGGAACAAAAGGACATTGTAAAGCAAATTGAGCAAATTACGCGCTCAAGCGGCAATGGAACAGTATTAAAACGAATAAATGCCAGCAAAAAAGGATATGTTTTTCCTTTAGCTATCAATTGCGCCGCATTGGTTTTTGTGATGGTCGGTTTTTCCCTTGTATTTGCATTCAAAGACTTGCCGGCTGAACAGCATTTTAGCGGCGTACAGGAACTCAATTCCGCTGAAGGCAAGCTGATTCAGGAAATACGCCGCCAATCCAGCATCCGTATGGGTGAAAAAGAAATGGAGATTGCCTCTATTTCAGCTAAAATTGACGAGCGTGTCAAAGAACGGGATGATATTACTGCTGAACTTACTATGCAGCCGGAGCGTGAGAAAGAATTACGTCCAAGAATCGAAGCTCTTGAAATCGAAATTGACGAATTGAATGGAACGCTTGCCGAACTTCAACGCGAGCGCCAGAGTCTTGTAACGGTAAATCGAAATCAAGAAGATGAAATCTTTGCAAGCCGTCTTTCGAATGAAGAAGCTTCTATGTTTGAAAAATTGCGTGGACTCAACAGCGATGAAGAGCGTTATGCTTTTTTTACACGGCAAATCGAAGCGTATTATCGAAAGATTGAAATTGAAGTACAACAAGGGAAAGTCGATGCCGCGAAAAATACGCTTGCAGATTTACGTGTGTTTGTTAGTAGTCCGGCTTTTTTGAACGTACCGCTTATCAAGTC
Source organism: Spirochaetaceae bacterium (assembly GCA_031280035.1). Lineage (GTDB taxonomy): Bacteria > Spirochaetota > Spirochaetia > Treponematales > Breznakiellaceae > JAIRPU01. The sequence continues at coordinate 3,205 of JAITHJ010000030.1, forward strand.
TCAATATGTTCTTAACGCCGCCGCTATTGATACGTTAGATCATGTTATAGGAATCGCTACAGGCGATACATTCGCTAAAGCCGAGAAAGAATGGCTTGCCGAAAAAGCCGAAAACAATCGTGTTATCGCTAATTTAGAATGGCAAAACGCGCGTCTTGAAAAAGAGGTCGCGTTTCTTCAGCCTGATGTCCAGCGGGCTGAGTTGCAGAAACGTGATGCTGAAATTGCCACATTGAAGACGGTAGTAAGTGAACATGAAACAGCGATTGCAAAGCGGGATGTGACAATTACTGCGCATAGCGCAGCTCTTACCGAATTGCGAAAGACTATTCAACATCAAGAAGGAGTAATTTCCGAACGTGAAGCAACCATTTCAGAATTAAAAACACAGTTTGTTTCGCTTAATCAAACGCTTTCTGAGCGTGACCGTGTAATACGCGAATGTCAGGCTGAAATTGAAAACCAGAAAACAGCGATAAAAGAACGAAACGCAACGATAACGGCAATGCGTGAACAAAATACGAAAGACCAGCAGACAATAATGGAGCGTGAACGTACAATTTCTGAATTACGTTCTGAATCGGCAACTCAACGGCAAACTATTGCGGAGCGCGATCGTACAATTTCGCAAAACCGGACGCAAATAACGATTCAGCAGCAGCAAATTAACGAACGAGACCGGAATATTGCTGAATTACGCACACAAGCGGCAAATCAACAGCAAACAGTAACTGAGATGGAACAGGTTGTTGAGGATTTGCGCAGTCAGACAACAGGCGGTCATCAAGCGGTAACCGACCGCGAGCGGCTTATTGCCGAATTGCGTACTCAAGTTGCCGCAAAAGAACGAACTGTTGCGGAACGTGATGCGGCTATTGCCGGACTTAATACAAAGAATACAACGCTTTCCCAGACTATAGCTGAACGAGACCGTACAATAAATCAAATGCAGATTCAAATTCAAAATCAGCAGCAGACAATCGCAGAACGGGATAAGTCAATACAATTATTGATGGGCGAGATACGCTAAGCGCGTCCAATTTAATGAAAAAAAGCGACTACATGACGGCCTATGTTAAAATGGCCGTCTGTAATTTCCCGAAGATCTGTTATGCAAAATAGAGAAAAAGATTCAATTAAATCGTGTAGGTAAATTAAGCCGGCATACGCGCTTGTAAAAAAATGCTGTTTTTCATAAAATAATCGTATGAAAATAGCGCTTACCGGCATTAAGCCAACAGGTATTTTGCATATAGGTAATTATTTTGGCGCGATAAAGCCGGCGCTTAACCTTGCCGAACGCTATGACGCGCGTTATTTTATAGCGGACTATCACGCTCTGAACAGCATGAAAGATCCGCATGAGCTAAAAAAATGCATTTTTGAAATAGCTGCAGGATGGCTTGCCGCAGGACTTGATCCGGAAAAAGTTGTATTTTACCGCCAAAGTTCCGTGCCTGAAGTTTTTGAACTTGCTACTATATTGATGGCTTTTGCTGCAAAAGGATTATTGAACCGCGCTCACGCTTACAAGGCGGTTATGCAGGAAAATATCGAGAAAGACAACGATCCTGATGCCGGAATCAATATGGGCCTTTTTACATATCCTGTTTTAATGGCTGCGGATATTTTGCTTTTTGATTCTGATGTTGTGCCTGTTGGACGTGATCAAACTCAGCATATAGAAATGGCGCAGGAAATTGCCCGTATGCTGAATTTTAATTATGGCGAAGAACTTCTTAAAATCCCGCAGGCGGTAATAGAAGAAGAAGTTGCCGTTATACCCGGACTTGACGGACGTAAAATGAGCAAAAGTTATAATAATACGATTCCTCTTTTTGCTTCAGAAAAAGAACTTCGCAAGCTTATTATGCGTATAGTAACAAACTCTCAGAGTATTGATGAGCCTAAAAATCCCGATGATTCTCAAATATTTTCTTTGTATAAGCTTTTTGCCGGAAAAGAAGAATGCGAAGCATTGGCGGCGCGTTATCGTGCTGGAGGCATGGGATGGGGTGAAGCGAAGGAGGAGTTGTTTCGTGTTGCCAACCGGGGACTTTTACCGGTACGTGAACGATACAATGAGTTAATTGCCGTTCCAGAAAAATTAAACGCGATACTTGAAGAGGGTGCAGAAAAGGCGCGTGTAATTACCGCAAAGACAATAGCGCGCCTGCGCCGCGCAATTGGCATTGCCTTTTGACATATTCTGTCTGACGCGCGCCGCCATGACGTTCACTCGTAGTATACGGAAGGCTTATTTTTTATGGACAGCATAAATGCCGACCGGCTCGGTTCGGCCACGAATATTAGTAGTGCCGATGAAGCGCGTCCCAACGCTGTCTTTAACTTTTTCGTAAACGTATTCTGTGATAAGAAGCTGTTCGTTGTGTTCTTTGGTAAGGTCTTCGACACGTGACGCAAGATTGACTGCATCGCCGATAATGGTGTAATTCATCTTACGGTCATTGCCGATATTGCCGACAGTTACGTTTCCAAGATTGATGCCGATTCCAATCTTGAATTCTGGGAAGCCAAGCTGCCGTTGTTCCTTGTTGAATTCGACAAGAATGTCGAGCATTTCCAGCGCGGAAAGAACAGCGGAGAGCGCATCATTTTCTGTTTTTACCGGCGCGCCCCAGAATGCCATCAGCGCATCGCCTATATACTTATCAACGATGCCGTTATACTGTATTACCGTATCGACCTGTCCGCTAAAATACCGGTTTAAGCAGTTTACGACATCTTCCGGCGGCATACTCTCTGAAATTGTTGTAAAGCTGCGTATATCGCTGAATAGAATGACAAGTTCGCGGGTTTCGCCGCAAAGCATTGATTCGGGAGAGGCAAAAAATTGTTCGATAACGTTCTGCGGCACATATTTTTGAAAGATTTCGCGGATGCGTATTTCTTTTTTCTGCGCCAGCGTTGATTCGAAAGCGTATTTCTTTGTCTGTTTATATGACTTCTCCAGCTCATCAAGCATGAAATTGAATGTCTGGGCAAGCGAACCGATTTCATCGTTATATATTACTTCCGCGCGTACGGACAAATCAGCGGAAGTGGTAATGCTGCGCATTGTTTTGGTAATCAGAGTAAGCGGTCTTGTAAGAAATTTTGCAAGCGCGACAAGGAGAACTATGGCAAGAACCGCCGTAATGGAGACGGTTATAATAGCTTGATGGGTAATGCTGTCAACGGTATTAAAAAACGATTTGCGCTCATCGCTGACAAATATCTGCCAGCGGAATGGAATGAAGTATACCGATTTGAAAACTCGTTCTTTATCGCCGAAGGCGGCGTTCAACAGGATTCGGTCATTCTTATCGGCAAGAGAGAGGATTCCGGCGCATTCTTCAGGCGAAGCGCTGACAGGGCTGCTTTTCATGACGATATTCCCTGTTTTATCCAGCGCGAAAATACATTCGCTCTTGTTTATGGTAAGCGTTGATGCGTAGATTTCAACGGCGTTTTTTGCCGCAGTAAGCATATCTTCGTTTTCCGCATAATCGTTGTCAACGAGCAGCGACCATTGGTTTTCGGTATAGGTTTCCAGTTGATAAAGCTTAAAATCGAGCGACTCTTCCGCCATCTGCGTAATATCACGGGTAACGCTGAACCAAATGATGCCTTCAGCAAATATGATGCTTACAATAATTAAAGGCAGAACGGCAAGAACTATTTTTAAACTTATTTTCATACTAATTGTTGAGTATACCATACAATAAAGAATTTGAACAGCCCATATTCGCGTTAAGGTGCGGTTTATGTGCGCGGATTATCTATTTTTATAACCGGATTCAATTCCGCGCTCCGGCATAATAATCGTGGAACGGCGGGCTGAATGATACGAAACCGCCGGCGTATTGTTTTTTTTTATAGGTTGATTTATGGTTAAGCCATATCACGTAACGGAGTTTCTTTTTTGCCTATAAAAATACCAAAAACGCTGCCTGCCTACGAGGCTCTTACCGGTGAAAATGTTTTTGTAATGACCGAAGAACGGGCGAAGAAACAGGATATAAGGCCGTTAAAAGTCATCATTGCAAATCTTATGCCGACAACCGTAGACACGGAGATACAGCTTCTGCGGTTGCTTGGCAATTCGCCGTTACAGGTTGATATAACGCTGCTGCGAATGGGGAGTCATGAATCCCGCAATGCGCCTCCCGGTCATCTTGAGAGATTTTACGTATCTTCAAAGAAAGCGATGAAGGAACGCTATGACGGTCTTATAATAACCGGCGCTCCGGTTGAAACGCTTGCGTTTGAGGACGTTGATTATTGGGAGGAGCTTGCCGGCGTTATGGCGTACTCGCGGGATAATGTTTTTTCAACCATGCACATTTGCTGGGGAGCGCAGGCGGGGCTTTATTATCATTACGGCGTTCCAAAGATTCTGCTGCCGCATAAATTGTTCGGCGTTTTTGCCCACAATATAAATGACCGCAATACGCCGCTGTTTCGCGGGTTTGACGATATATTTCTTGCGCCGCAGTCGCGGCATACGGAAAGTTCGCCGTCTGTAATACGGGCTGTCGGGGCGCTTGCGGCGCGCTCCGCTACGCCGTGCGGGAGTCCGTTTATAATCACGGCGCGCGGCGAACGTGAAATATACGTTACCGGTCATCTTGAATACGATGTTTTAACGCTTGACAAGGAATACCGCCGTGATTTATCGCTTGGCAAACCGATTAACGTCCCGCAAAACTACTATACCGGAGATGATCCGTCAAGGCAGCCCGTTGTCCGGTGGCGGGCGCACGCTCATTTGTTTTTCTTGAACTGGCTTAACTATATTTATCAGGAAACGCCGTTTGATTTAATGGAATTATGAGGCCGAAGCGCAGGCTGTTTGCCGCCCCGCCGCCCGCGCCGCCGTCCGAGCCGGAGCTTGACAACTCCAACGCGTACATGAGATAGTAAAACCACCGTTCAAAAGAGGAGGTATTCTGTGCAAACGGCTCTCAAACAGAGCGCTCA
>JAITHJ010000054.1 GCA_031280035.1 Spirochaetaceae bacterium
ATGTGTCAAGTCCTGAAATCGGATTGTTTGTCAGGATGAGCAAAGCCTTTCCACAATCTGTAGAGCCGCATCCCACTGAGAATCCATCGAGCGAATCAAGGCGATCTGATTCCGGCAGCGGTCTAGGTTATGCTGGGGACGCTTGATATGGTAGTAATGATCCCCCTCAAGGTAGTCGGTAAGAAAGCGCAGCGCCATAATCTGGGTAATGTTCCTGCCCGACTCGGCAATCAAGGCGGTCTCTTCTCCGATAAGAAACTCAAGAGCCTGCGAAAGATAGCCGTCCAGCAGCGCCTGAAAATAAGCCAAATCGAAGGCAACTTTCGCAAGATCCCGTTCGTCTTCTTCGGCACGGGTCGTTACCGTGCGGATAAGATCGCCCACATCGAACAGACTCGTGCCCGGCATCACCGTATCCAAATCCGCCACACAGAGCGCCCTGCCGTCCTTGTCGTCGATAAGGATATTATTCATCTTGGTATCATTGTGGCAAATCCGTTCCGGTATACGGCTGTCTCGAAGAGAGCGGACAAGGATGCTTCCCCGCTCCTCATTCTCCCGCATAAAATCGATTTCCGGCTCAACCTCTTTTGCCCTGCCGCATGAATCTTTTTCAAGCGCCGCATAAAAACGGACATACCGTTTTTCCATGTCGTGAAAACCGGGAATCGCGTCGTGGAGACGGGGCGGGGGAAGGCTGGCAAGCTGCTTCTGGAAATTGCCGATACTCGCCCCCAGAAAACGAGCCTCCTTTGGCGAGGCGGTAACTTCAAGGGTTTTTGTACCCTCGATAAACAGATACGTGCGCCACCAGTTTCCGTCAGCATCACGGGCAAAAGGCTTGCCGTCCCATGCCGGAATCACACGGAGCGTTTTCCGGCTCCAATCCGGTTCCCCGTCTGTAATAAGCTTTTGGGCTATATGATCCGTAACGCGGCAGATGTTTTCCATAATCTCGTCAGGCCGGATAAAGATACTGCTGTTAATCCGCTGGTGAATATAGCGCAGCCGTGTTCCCGCCTGATTCCAGCAAGATACAAACGTCTCGTTGATATGCCCGCCGCCAAAAGGCGCCGCGTTTTCAAATTCACCGTAAATGACAAAAAGCCTGACCACCGCAGGTAATACTGACAACTCCATAAAAGCATAGTACTTCAAGACTCGAAATTATGCCATAGCGGGACAACGGCGGAAAAAGACCCTGCCGCAATGAAACGCGGGAATTTCTTCTGCCGCTATATAACGCGCCGGTATTATCTATTTTTTATTTACTAGACTTGTTCGGTAACTAGGGACAGGCAAGATTGCCGCACATGAGTTAGCGAACAAGCCTACTATATCTTTCTTCCAGCTTTTTATATATCACAGGAATGTATTTGTTCATAATCGAATCATTCTTTTCTTCATTTCTATCACCGCCATAAAAATTCTGCATAGACCTTTTCTCATCTTTATGATCCGCCATCCCCCTTTGTCTTTTTTGTAAAAATTCTTCATACGATTTACCAAAGTAATGGTTTATTCTTATTTGGTCAAAAACAACACCGGAAAACGGACCTTTTATAACTTCTTTATTAGTATTTACACAAAATTTGCCGGCTCTATATACAGCATCATGAATGTTTATCTGAAGAACATATCGGGGGTTTACTATCGTTTTTATATGTCCGTTACTGTGAAAATTTTTTTCTGAATGATCCTTAAACCGTTCAATTACAAGCCCTTCTGTTTTGGTCTGCCGTCCACTGCTTCCATATACCAGCCAATTAATTCCAAGACCGCCGTAACCTTCAAATCTTTTTAATAACTCTGATATGGTTTCTGTTGAAATTGGAACAATAAACTCGTCGCAGTCAATCACCGCAAGCCAATATGTTTCCTTTCTTGCTTTTTCTAAAATATCATGATACACCCACATTTGCTTTTGTGTTCCGGGACAGTATTCATATTCAACAATTCCATCTTCTATATAAGGCGCTAAAATTTCTTTTAGATTATCTTCAGACTCATTATCATAAATATAAAATTTATTTACGCCAACTAATAAATGATACTCTATCCATTCGGCTATATATGGCCCTTCATTTTTTATTATCGCCACAACAGATAAATAATTTTGAGTTATATAATTACCGTATTTTATAGACAGGTAAATACTCTTAAAAAAATCCGATAGTTTAACACGTATTTTTGCTAAATTATTCCATTGTTCTTCCGTAAGTCTTTTTTTTAGATATGGTTTAATACCATTTAAATATCCATGCCGTAATTTTTGAAATAGTATGTTTTTTGTCATCGGGGAATGTCCCCTGACACTTGAAAGAGTGTGATTACATTACAAACGAAGTGACTGAAAGGGTTCTGGCTGCGGGGGGGGGGGGGGTAGTAAATTATACTGCGCTGTACAGCGCTGGTTTTTACCGCTGTGCTTTTTTCTACACTGTGTAAGATTCTGCCGCTTTGCATAACAGACAGCATATCAGTCCGGCGGGAGTTTATCAATAGACGGAAGCTGCCGATTATCTTGATGAATTGCTCAGCAAAGTATGGAAAGAGCCGTCATTTTTTCTGGGTTCGGTTCCTGTTGTCGTTTTTTATAATAATGGTAAAGAAATATGCCGAAAACACGGCTTCATGGTGAAATCCGCCCTAAATGCTTTTTTGCATGAGACTTTGAACGAACCGGCGGCGGAGCGGATCTGAATACAGGTCAGACATAACCCTTGTCAGGGGAGTTCCCATTTTGCTGCACCGCTTGATAAAACGGCTGAACCATTAATATGCATAGAAAAATGTTGTTTGAAAATCTCTTGACAAACTTGGAAAAATCAATTAAATTTAAAAATCCGTTTTCAGAATGTTTAGAGAACGGAGATAATCTTTAATTTGGAAAAAGCCATGCAATATTTTGATACTCACGCCCATATAGGGCTTATTGATGATGATCCTATAAAGCAGCTTCTTATCACTCAAGAAGCGCGGCAGGCTGGTATTACGCGCATACTCTCGATTTGTAATAACCTGCATGACTTTGCTAAAGTGTATGAAAACCTAAAGTCCGCCTCAAATGTTTACTACGCAACGGGCGTTTCGCCGTCTGAAGTGCAAAATCCCGGAAAAGACTGGCTTTTAACAATAAAACAGAACGCCCAGCTGCCGCGCGTTGTAGCAATAGGCGAGATTGGTTTGGACTATTATCATAAATTCGGTGATAAAACAGCCCAAATTGAACTTTTTATCCAACAATTGGATGTCGCTTCCCGTTTAGATGTTCCTGTTGTAATTCATAACCGTGAAGCAGGCCGTGATGTTCTTGACATTCTGCGGGATAGGCTTCCGCCAAAAGGCGGCGTATTGCACTGTTATTCTGAAAATGCCGAATATGCAAAAAAAGCGCTTAAATTGAATCTATATTTTTCATTCGCGGGTAATTTAACCTACAAGAATGCGCGGAATTTGCACGAAACTGTAAGCGTTTTACCGCTCGATCGTATAATGGTCGAATCAGAAAGTCCGTTTATGGTGCCGTCGGAACACCGCGGTAAACGGAATATGCCCAAATATATTTCATTAACAGTACAGTGTCTTGCCAGCATGCTTGAGATAAGCTGTGAAAAGACAGCCGATATCCTCTGGGAAAATTCAAATAAATTTTTCGGTTTGCCGCAGTAAGCGGTCTTACGGCAGAACTCTATAAAGATGAATATTTTTTCTCTACGGCTTCAATTATTAGAGCGGCTGTTTCTTCCGCGCTGTACTTATCAGTGTCTATTATCAAATCGGCAAACTGATACTCATTGTTGTTTATAGTATACAAACTCAGATAACGTTCACTGTCTTGTTTGTCACGGTTTTTAGTGAACGTTTTTACAGCGGTAAAATCACCGCCTTCGCGCTTTACAATCCGGTGCGCTCTGGTATCGGCTTTGCCTTCAAGATAAACTTTTAAGTCAGCTTCGGGAAGCAGCCATATCGCAAGGCGCGAGCCGAGAACGCAGCATATACTTTCTCTGGCCATTTCTAACTGCCGTCTGTCAACTTCTTTATCCCAGCTGTCATCAGCCGCAGCGGCCTTCATTACTTCTTCAAGCGTCATGTTATGCTCAGCCGCAAGATTGCGAAAAGTAAAGTTTATCAGTTTGTATCCAAGCTTTTCCGCTACAAGCTGACTTACAGTCGTGTTCCCAGAACCGCTTTTGCCTGAAATCGCTATCTTAATATTTTTCTTCATCTGTGTATTATACACATCATTATATTTACGCTATATAGATAAGAATGTCAACACGCTGTCTTTGACAGATGAGCCAGTGTTTCTTTGCGGTAAACGGACTTCCCGCTATTGATTTTTTGCGTTAAACTCATCTGCACACATGAATCTTGAAGCTTTTATTCTTGGATGCGGCGGAATGATGCCTTTGCCGCGCCGGCATCTTACATCGGTCTTGTTAAGGCGTGAAGGGGACTTATTCCTTTTTGACGGAGGAGAAGGAACCCAGGTAAGTCTTCGCCGTCTTAATCTGCGCTGGAAAAAAATTTCAGCGATTTTTGTAAGCCATATTCACGCAGATCACGTTACCGGTATTCCCGGCCTTCTTATGCTTTCATCGCAGGTTGACAGAAGCGAGCCTATGTACATTTATGGTCCTCCGCGTATTGGCGATTATATAGAGATGAGCCGGCGTATACTTGATATGTATATCAATTACGAAATCATCGTTAAAGAAATTACCGAACCGGGCATAATTTACAAAGCCAAAGATTTTACTATCCGGGCTTTTCGCCTTAGGCATACAAAGAACTGTTTTGGCTATACATTGGAAGAGTATGACCGCCCCGGCGAGTTTTACCCTGAAAAGGCCAAGAATTTGGGTGTTCCCGTGGGGCCTTTGTGGGGAAAACTCCAGCGCGGCGAGCCTGTTGCTTTAAACGGCGGGAATATTATTGAACCGCATGATGTTATGGGCGCGGCGCGGCGCGGCAGGAAGTTTTCTTTTGTTACAGACAGTCTGTATTTTCCTGAAATAGCCGGCGAGGTTAAAAACTCCGATCTTTTTGTGTGTGAAGGAATGTTTGAAAACGCCCTTGAGGAAGACGCCCGTGAAAAAAAGCACATGACGGCGCTTCAGGCCGCTGTTATTGCCCGCGCGGCGTGCGTTAAAAAACTTGCTCTGATCCATTACAGTCCCCGTTACGCTGATGCGGAACTGCGAATTTTGCTTGAAGAGGCGCAAAGCATTTTTCCAGACACTGAACTTTCACGCGACAGGATGATTTTTCCTATCGAATTTGAGGGTTAAATTACTGGAAATGACTTTTTCAGGGACGCTTGATTTGAAAATTAAAGTCTATTACTATACAGGCAGTTATGGCGTTTAAACTTATTGCTTTGGATCTTGATGATACGCTTTTACGTTCTGATTTGACAATTTCATCACGTACGCGGAATGCTGTTAAAAAAGCTGTCTCTGCCGGCGTTAGAATTGCGTTTGCCACAGGACGTGTGCCAAGCGCATTGTCAAATTATGTTAAAATGCTTGGCCTGAACAAGAATGAAGGCTGCCTTGTCTGCGGGAATGGAACGATGATTATAAGCAGCGTAACCGGAGAATTGATTGATGAAGTTTATCTGCCTGTAAAAGATGCGCTTGCGGCATTCGATTTAATTGACGCGGAAGATTTTTCGGCGCAGATATACGATGGCAGCAATATTATTGTGTCGCGCCGAAATGAGTTTTCGAATACTGATGAAAAACTTACCGGAATGAAGCAGGTTATTCCTGAAAATTTCCGTTCTTTTCTTGCTGAAAAAAGAACGCATAAAATTGTAGTTCCCGCCGATCCAATGCTTTTAAAGCCGCTTGAACGGATACTTCGTAATGTTATGGGAGATAAGCTGACTTTGTTTACAAGCAAACCGTACTATCTTGAGCTTCTTCCGCCGGATTGTAATAAGGGAACGGCGCTTGAAAAGATAGCGGCTAAATTCGAAATCGCCAGAGAAGAGGTTATGGCGTTTGGAGATTCGATGAATGATGAAGCGATGATACGCTGGGCAGGCTGCGGAATTGCAATGTGCAACGGAGACAGCAGAATTAAAGATGCAGCGCGGATGATAACAGAGAAATCAAACGATGAAGACGGTGTTGCCATTATAATTGAACGCCACATTCTTTCCGGTCTTCCATTACCGTCTAAATAGCAGGAATTTATATGACGGAATTATCGATAAATCATGATGAAAAAAGAAAAAAACCGCATAGTTTTACATTAGAAAGATTTGAAGGCCCGCTTGATATTCTTCTCTATCTTATAAAAAAGAATGAGGTAAATCTTTATGACATTCCAATATCGGAGATAACAGAACAGTATCTTTCATATTTGAAATTCTGTGAAAAACTTGACCTTGATGATTTGACGGATTTTTATGCAACTGCTGCAATGCTTTTATACATAAAATCACGAATGCTGCTTCCAGTTGAATTTAATGAAGAAGACGAAATTGAAGATCCCCGTGAAGAACTTGTTGATAAACTGATTGAGCATCAAAAGTTCAAAAAACTTTCTGAATTGATGGAAGAAAAAGAACGTGAGGCTGAGTGGGTTATCGAGCGAAAAAAGTTACAGCGCAGCCTGCCTTTTGACGATGAAAAGCTTTGGGAAAAAATAGACGTATGGGATTTATTAAAAACATTTTCAAATCTGACAAAAAATCTTTCTATTGAACGCATAATTGATCTGTATGAGGAAGTTTCAATCAACGAAAAAATCGTATTGATTGAAGAATTTATTGAAAAAAAAGGAGAACTAATGTTTACAGAACTTTTGGTACGTAAAGGTTCTCTTATGGATGTTGTATGTGCGTTTCTTGCGATACTTGAGGCTGTCAAACTACGCTTAATAACGATATATCAAAACAAAATGTTTGGTGATATTTTAATACGAGGCTATCAGGCAAATACAGTTCTAGAGGAGGAAAATCTTGCTTAATGACGCGGCATTGGTAGAAGCTGTTTTACATCTTGAATCTGAGCCTTTGGACGTGCATGCTCTTGCCCAGATTGCAGTTATCAGTGAAGAGCGCGTTGAATCGGCGCTTGATGTACTTCGTGAACGGTATGCGGCAAATGATTCTGGAATTGAAATTACGGCTGTATCCGGCGGGCTTCTGCTTTCTCCAAAAAAAGAACTTTGGGATCTACTCCGTGAACGGTATGGCAAAAAGAATGAAGGCAGGCTGTCCCGCGCGGCAATGGAAACGTTAGCCATAATCGCCTATTCGCAGCCTGTTACCCGCAGCGAGATTGAGATGATACGAGGCGTTCAGGCTGATAATATGATACGCATACTGCTTGAACGGAATTTGATTCGTGAATCAGGAAAAAAAGATATTCCCGGAAAACCGGCGCAATATTCCACAACAAAAGAATTCCTCCAGTTTTTTAGGATGGAAAGCATAGCCGATCTTCCCAAATTAACCGGAGCTGACGCCGATAAATTTGAACTTGAAGAGAACGTATAATAAAAATTTCTGCGGAAGATATTTTGGAAAAACAGTATTACTTTGAACGCAATCTTTTATCGCTTTCTATTTATAACCCTGAATTGTGCAAGCGTCTTTCTTCCGCGCAGACAACCCTTAATTATTACAAGTTTATAGACAGTAAAAACGGTGAAAGAATTCCTGCGTGGATTGATAAAGCAGGTCAGGCTCATATACTGCATTCATTTGTTGATCCTGTACGTGAAGCCGAAAAACTGATTGCCGCACTGAATACTGAAGGTTATGTTATTATTCTAGGACTAGGCGCGGGATGTCTTGCCGAAGCGGCTTTACGACGCGACGATATCCATAAAGTTGTAGTAATAGACTATAATCTAAATTCAATTGCGGAATTATTATGTTCAAGAGAGTACGTAACTTTATTCAGCGATCCCCGTTTTTCACTGCTTATAGATACAGACTGCAATGCAATAAAAAGTTATATAATAGAAAATTATAATCCGTGCATACACAACGGAATTCGCCTTCTTCCATTGCGCGTCCGCTGTGATTTTGACCAAGAGCGTTTTTTTGCGGCATCTGATGCTGTAAAGCAGGCAATTGACAGCGTATCGTCTGATTATTCCGTACAGACAAGTTTTGGCAGGCGCTGGTTTTCAAATATTATCAGGAATTTACGCGCTGCGGAAGAACAGCGGATTGTTGTACCGCCTGTAAAAAGAGCTGCTGTCTGTGCGGCAGGTCCGTCTTTGGATACTCAGTTTGACATCTTAAAAGAGCAGCGGAAAAATTTATTTGTTATCGCATCTGATACTGCGCTTTCATCTTTAATTGCTGCAGATATAAAACCTGATGCTGTTATATCTATTGACTGCCAGCATATAAGCTATCTTCATTTTATGAATAATAACATTGACGATATAACTCTTTTTCTTGATCTTGCAAGTCCGCCGCTTCTTACATCCAGAACGAAAAAGAATTTCTTTTTTGCAAGCGGACATCCGTTCACGCATTACATATGCACACGCTTCAGGGGACTGCCGGTGCTTGATACATCTGGAGCCAATGTTGCTTTTGCCGGCGTTTCTTTAGCGCAAGCGCTTGGGGCGCAAACAATCGAGTTATATGGCGCTGATTTTTCTTATCCGCAGGGAATGACTTATACTAGAGGCGCTTATTTTTATCCCTATCTTAGCCGCAGGCAAAACAGATTTCTGCCTGTAGAATCGCAGCTTGCCGATTTTTTATTCAAAACCCCGTCTCTTTCAAAGATCCAAACTGATACGGGTTATTATTATGAAACGCATTCTCTTGCAATGTATCGCAGAAAACTTGAGTTGAAAGCGCAGTCATCCAGCGTTAAAATAATTCCGGCGCGCGGCATAGGATCACGGCTTTGCATTGAAAGAAAACAAAATGATAATACAATGAATCCTAAAACATTTGATAATACAATCAAATTATTTTCCGGAGGCAAGGCGCTTTTAAGCGCGGATGTTTTTCTTAGAAACTACAGCCGCATGATTGAAGCGCTCCCGCTTCCCGGCGCGTATATAGAGCAGTATATACAAAAACTTTCACACAGCGAGAAAACAATCTGGACGACGCTGCTTCCGGTTGCCGCCGCTGTTAAATACAGAGAGAATATACACTTGAATATTGAACTTATACGGATTGTTAAAGAATTCTGCATAACAGAAATAGAGAAAGTTTTGAATAGCGGCGGTTCACAGCGCCCGCCTGTTGACAATCCGTTATGACTTTTTTGATATTATCCTGCGGCGCTGCCAAGTCCTAATGATGCGCTGATGTCGCCTGTAGTTCTTTGGACGCGCAGAGTGCTGTCCAGAACTTCGCGCGATATGTTTTCAAGGCTGCGGACAGCCTTCTGTATTACCTGACTTTCACTATGAATCGCCTGTGAGCCCTGCCGCACCTGATCCGCCGCGCCGCGCAATGCATCAAGCGCGCTTAATATCCGCTGGCCGCTCTCAACCTGACCGGAAACAACATTATCCATCTTCGAGCAGGAACTGCCCATATCGGCTACTTCAGTAAAAATATGTTCCATCATCGCAACAGTTTTATCAGACACTTTTTGAATCCGCTCTATGCTTAAACGCATTGTTTTAATCTCGTTGGAAATCGAAACCGATTCTTTACTTGATGATTCAGCAAGACTGCGAACTTCATTGGCAACGACAGCAAAACCCCTGCCCGCCTCGCCGGCATGAGCGGCTTCAATGGCGGCGTTCATTGCCAAAAGATTCGTCTGCGCGGCTATCTTTACCAGCGTTGTATTCGCCGCTTCCAATATACCGGATTGTCCGGCCAATCTGGAAAGCTCGCCTGATAATTCCATCAACATTTTGCGGCCTTCTTCAGATGACCCGCCAAGTTTTCCGGTAGTCTGCTCGACCTCCGTAACAACGCTGCGCAGATCATCAATACGCCGTACCACATCCTCAATAGACGCCGCCGATTCGGTTATGCTCCTCGACTGTTCCCCAACCGCTTTTTCCAGTGAATCTATATTAAAAACGATTTTACTTACCGCGTCCGTCGTCTGACTCATCGAATCCTGCTGGGCATTTGCCGTGCGCTCCATCAATTCCATACTCTGAATTATTGTCTGAAACCCGTCTCCTGACGCGCCAATTTTTGAATGCAGATCTTTTACAATGCCGGCATTTTTTTCAGCTTCATGCCGGATATCGCTTAAAGCCTTTTGCATATTATCACGGATAGTAAGAAGAGCACTTTGTATATCGCCTATTTCATCATGCCGTTTTTTCTTGAACGCGATATTAAAATTCATGGACGCAATCAGAGCCGCCGCGGAAACCGCCTCTTTTACCGGTGCAACAAGCGATAATGCAGCAAGGCAGCCTATAAAAACAACTACAAGGCCGGCAAGCACGCTAAAAAGTATTGAAGTAACCGCAATCATATTTACTTCTTTGAATATGTTGCGCGCGGGAATCAATGAAACAAGATACCAGTCAACGTCAGGAATAAAAGCTGAAAAAATAAAATAATCATTGTCAAGCGACTGAAAATTATTCCGTGACTCAAGTATTTTTTGCCGGTAATAATTAAGGCCGTTTTCATCAAAAAAATCTTTCTTTAGAACTGCGTCAGGATCAGCATTGGTAACAAAAAGGCCGGCTGCGTTAATAAAATAACTTTTCTGTTCAGGAAACGATGAAAATTCGGCAAGCATATCATCAAGAAATCCAATAGAAACGTTTCCAGAAACTACGCCCGTGTCCACGCCTTTATAATATGCGTTTATTGAAATAGCCGTAGTCAGTTTTTGGGTTACAGCATCAATATAAGGCGGAGCGAACGAAACCTGTCCGCCTTTCTCTTTTGCCCCCTTATACCATGCGCGCGCGGTATTATCCCAATTAGTATCAGGCCGGTAGTCCGTATCAAATGCGGCAAAACCGCCTTGTTGATACCAAACCCCGTTCCCGCTGCAATAAACAAGCACAATATCGGACTGCGTTGCTTTTATCTGTGAAAAAAGATCGTGAAGGGACTGTTCGTCAGCGGGAGTCTGCGCCATAAATGGCGCCGCGGAAATTGCCGTTTGTTTAACCAGCGCCGCCCATTGAGAACAGCGGCCAGCAACCGTATCGCGGAGGCGGCTTACCCGCTCGCTTACCTCCGCCTGAATTGCACGTGAAGAAAAAGCTCTGAACCGAACCAAAAATAACGTTGACACCAGCGCTGTAACGGTAAGTATTCCGCCTGCCACCACCACAATAAACAATACAGCAAACGACGTCCTTTTTTCTTTTACACCCATATTTTTTTCTTTTACACCTATATAAACTAGTACAATATCACATTTTACAGGCAATATCAAGCTGGTTTACGAACCTGTGAAAACAGGCTAAACCAGACGCAGCCTGCCCTCCAAACCGGCGTAAAGACTCAAAAATCTTCGGACAGCAAAACAAAGAATTTTATGAAAAAAACGTTACTGTTTTTAGCAGCTCATCCGGGGAAAACGGCTTTATAATATACCCTTTTGCGCCTTTGCTAATCGCTTTCTGCGCGGTTTTTGTCTCAGAATTCGAGGTCAAAAACACAACAGGTACATTTTTGAGTTTGTCGTTTTTTTGTATGGTTTCAAGAAACTCAAGACCAGACATACCGGGCATTTCCATATCCAGCAGAATAAGATTGGGCATTACGGATTCAAGCGCGGCCAACGCTGATTTGGCATCAGTTACACAGCGAATATCATAATCATTTTTCAAAACCGCATTGATGCTGGTAAGTACTTCAGGCATATCATCAACCGCAAATATAATTTTTTTTGCATTCCCCATCATAATGTCTCCCCAAAAATATTGTAATAATTGACAGAATATTATCAAAACACGGGATTGTCAATGCCGCCTGTCAGTTCTAACACCGAATCTCTTGATGTTTACTATAAAAAATGTTAAAAAAAGATATGGGTGTTTTTAAAAACCTGGAAAGAGTTCTTTCGAGTTATATAGATGACTTTTTCCAATCCAGTGACAGAATACATCAAACTGAAAAAAACTCTTTTTATAACGATGATTTAAATGCAGCGCATGATGAATTAAATGAATTTTTAAATAACGGATATAATTCCGCTTACGGCTTTGATAATCCCAGACAATCCCGCCGTGAGAAACCCGCAGAACATATTTTAAAAAAAGATTTTGATGAGCTGGGGGTTTCATCCGGCGCTCCTTTATCCGAATGCAAAAAAGCCTACAGAGCGCTTATAAAAATTTACCATCCTGATAAATCAGGCAGTCCTGATTCTGAAAAATTTATGCGAATTGAAACCGCGTATAAGCGCATTAAAGAATGGTACTCCAATTAATAATTACAGGTAATTAAAATTGTTTATACATAATAATAATTATATTCTTAAACGCATTTTTGCCGTCTTTATTATTTTCATGCCATTTATAATAAACGCTCTTGATAATAACACTGTTGTACGGCATCGTGCACAAACGCGCTATAATGAATTAATTAAGCTTTTATCTGATAATAACCTAAAATTTACAGAACATAATCTTTTGAAAGACTACGGCGCGTACGGGACGTCTGTTTTTGTTCATTCACGCCAGTCTGGAAAAACAGCCGGTATAACGCCGGTATTAGCGGTTCCTATTACAACATTAAATGACACAGGAGAAGATTTTCATTATGGCTTTAAATTGGCGTTAAAATTCATTGAAGAAATATCAAATGAGGCTGAAAGGCTGCCATTTATCGTAGCGTTCCTTGCCGATGACTGGGATTCCGTTGCCGGTTCTATTGCCTTTGCCGGATTTGAAGATTTGTTGAATTCGATAATCGAAGTAAATAACACCGTAATACTTTATGCCGATATTACAGAAAAAACGCCGGCGCTTAGTATAGTACACGCTTCAGAAAATTCAACTATTCCGCTTAATGTTTTATCATCATTTACTGATGCGTGCAAAAAATTTGATGTACGCTTTAATTTATATACTAAGTATAATGTTCTTTATAAATACAAAATTATCAAAGACCAAAAACAAATTCAAATGGCAAATGAATATAATATACCAATATTATATATAAAAGCTTCATCAACAACCGCTGCCGGTACAAATATATACGATAATACTATAGATCTTGACAATACGGCGCTTGCTTTTATTGACTGGTCTCTTGCAATGGATAAAACAGCAGATACAGAATCAACATATAATTATTTTATATCAGGTTCAGAAAGCTATCCAATCTTCCTGTCTGAAAAATCAATTATTTTCTTTTCATTTACGTTTGCTATACTGCTGTTTCTATACATATTATTTATTCGGTATTCAAAAAAACGAACGAAGCTGCTTTTTATTGTTATGTGCGTGTTTTATACGCTGTTTTTTATTGTCTTAATGATTATTGACATCACTCTTGTTTTTTTTGCGCTGCCTTCATTATTCATTTTATCACTGATGTTCGGCCTGCATGCTTTAAACAAAAAAATTAAAATAATAAAGAAAAACAAAATTAAAATATTTCTTATTGTAATGTCAAGCTGTCTCTTGTTATCTCTAATTCCTTTTTATGACATTTTTTCTGATACAATAAAACTAATTATAGAAAACTACAATGAATCTAATATTCCATATAAAGCGATTCCCTTGGAAACTGGCGGCGTTATCAAAGATGATCCGCTTGAAATACTGGTACGCGAAGAAAAGTTTTCAGAACGCCGCGCTATGTATTTTAATTTATATAATATCGGAATACCGCTGCGCTACCGTATAATACTCCATACGAATGATTATATTTTAAACAATTATTTTGATGACGGCGGCGTACTTCCGTTTATATACGCCGCTCCAGTACCCTATATAATTTCAGCTGAAGGCATCGAATTCATATTGGGATCATATCCGCCCTCTCATTTTAATATTGATATCACCCTTCCGCTAGAAATAGGCGGTTTTTTTTCTGTCGAAACCATTTACAGCGATGATATTCGCATAATACGCAAACTAACGTTTGATTAAATAGTTAATATATAATATACTATTTTTAATGATATGGAATTGAAAGATATTATTGTTGTTTTATGCCGTCCCTCTGATTCCGGTAATACCGGCGCTGTCTGCCGTGCAATGAAAAACAGCGGGCTTGCGCGGTTAAGGCTTGTTTCTCCAACTGACATACAGGAAAATATCATTCGTACCAGATCGGTACACGCTGAAGACATTTGGAATAATGCTGTTTTTTTTGATAATCTACAATCAGCCATAACAGATTGTTCTTTAGTTATAGGCGTTACAAGAAGGCGCGGTAAACGACGTAAGCTAATCACAATGACTCCACGCGAAGCAGCAAAGTTTCTTTGTAATTTTCCAGCGGCGGCGGAGCGGCCGGCGGCGCTTGTTTTTGGCAATGAACGAACCGGACTTGAAACAGAAGAACTTGCATTATGTAATTTTTCATCGCATATTCCGGCTCATAATGATTTCCCGTCACTAAACCTTTCTCACAGTGTTCAAATATACGGATACGAACTATTTTATATGCTTACCAAAAATAACAGGAAATTCTCTATTGAAAAACCACAGCTTAAAGGAGAATGGCAGGCGATAAGCAGAACAGAAATTGAACTGCTTACAACCTCTGTATGCGATTCTCTTGCCGCGCTTGGATTTTATGTCAAAAGCGGACGCCGGCTTCATGAAGAATATTTCCGGGATGTTTTCTCACGCGCCGGACTCAGTTGTACTGAGGCGCATTATATGCATGATATTTTTTCAAAAGCCGCCCGGCTAGGCTCAAAAAACACCGCTAAAATTTAAATCCCTGTGCAATGGCTTGTGAAAGTTTTTGTTTTAGAAATACGCTTTCCTTTTTCAATTTATTGATTTCAATCTGCTGAGTTTTTACAGTTTCTACAAGATCGCCTTCACTCAAAATGCCTGAATGTAAAAGTTCTTCAACATATTCTTTTTTACTTTCAAAATCAACTTCCGCTTCCATTGCGGCTTCCTGAAAGCTGTCTTCTATATCACGGCTGATATTAAAATCAAAATCGTTGTCATCATTAAATGTTTGTAAAACCTTATCAGCAATGCGATATATTGCCTGAGAAATAATTGCCTGCGGCTTATACAGCAGCACAGGAAGACGTGATGCAAGACTTATATCCTGTGTGCCATCACGATAAACAACTCCAAGATGCTCTATTTGTAATCCAAGATATGTTTCACATGAACGCCGTATTTTCATCGCGACATCTGAATCCTTTGGATCATCAAGCATATTTAAAATAAGACGCGGATGAAAATGATTTATAGAATTCTTGAATTTCAAATATGACTGATTATCAATAACCGAAATTTCATCAAGTATTTTTGGTATATAAAGCATTTTAAGTTCAGATCCGTCTTTTCGAATTTTTTCAAGATACTGATATGCCTCGCTTGTACGTGAAAACGAACTATACATCAGTCTAAAGACAGCATTTTTTAAAAAAACATAAGCATTGAGGGTTGCCGTTACTGTCGGCGCGCTTACAATTATGCCGCGCCCTGATGTCAAAAAGAAATCAAGTATGGACTGATGAGTGCCCGCTCCCAGATCTACAATCAGTATGTCGGCATCAAGCGATGAAAGTCTTCGTATAATCGCGTTTCGCTGGCTTACTTTAAGAGTTGCCGTTCCCGGAATTTCCGCATCACCCGGAATAAAGCGAAGATTCGGAATATCTGTATCGGAGACTACGCTATTAAAATCAATCTTGGGATCCGTTAAAAAACTTCCAAGACTTTTGCCTGGTTTTCTGTGTCCTATAACCAGATGAAGATTTGACGCGCCCAAATCAAGATCCGCAAGTATAATACGTTTGTTTGACTGAGCAAACGCCACTGCCAGATTAGCCGCAATAAGCGACTTGCCAACGCCGCCTTTTCCGCTTGCTATAGGTATTATACGCATCTAAACTCCTCTCTCTCTCATTTATATGATCTTATCTTGTCTAATAAACGCCGCAGCAACCAATACAATTGATATAACATCCCATAATGCAATAGACAATGCGGCTAACATAAAAAATAATTGTGAACCCTTTACAAAACGCACCGCCAGCAGCAAATCTTCTATCGGCACGGATATTCGCACAATCCATACAACAGACGCCACAACACTAAGTACTTTGCCGGCAATATAAAGTCTTGCGAAATTCCTGCTGCTTTGCGGTTCCTGCCAAAGAAAAAATGACATAATTGGAAACAGCGCAAGCGGAGCCGTATATATGAGGAACGGCATAATTTCAAGCCGATTTATTGCCGTATTCAAATCCACGATGTTGCTCAAAGAAGCGGACATGGACATAAAAATCCCCAAGAGCGCGATAAAACGGCAGACATCGCAGACAGTAACTATAAAGCAAGACAAAGAGTGTTTTTGCATCTACATATATGGTATTTAAGAAAAACAAAAATTGCAAGACTGTTTCTCAAAATTCCGTCTCTAAAGACTGCTTATCAAGAACCTTAAAAAACCCGTATACTAAGCCGTAATGAAAAATTCATCATTATTTACGGTGTTTTTGATAATTCCGGTATTCCTTGCCGGATGCCGCAATCAGGAAGACTGGCAGTACAGATTTTTGCTGGGAACAATTTGCAGAGTAAAATTTTTTGACCGCGCACCAAAGTCTCTTGCCAATGACGTTTTTTCCAGAATTGCGGTGCTTGAAGATATATTAAGCGCAAATAAGGAAGATACTGACTTGGACATGGTAAACAAAAACGCCGGCATAGGGCCGGTAAAAGTCCGTAAAGAGTTAATAGATGTTTCATTACGCGCTCTTTATTACGCTGAAATTTCTGAAGACGAAAATGGCTGCGCCGTGTTCGACCCGACTATTGGCCCTCTTGTTAAATTATGGAATATAGGCTCTCCGCTTGAACAGGTGCCGCTGGAAACCGACGTAAAAGATGCGCTTTCTTATGTTAATTGGCGTGCGATGGAGGTTGACAGTAAAGATCAGACTATTTTTTTAACAAAAAAAAATATGAGCGTTGATTTAGGAGCCATTGCAAAGGGATATGCCGCCGATGAAGCGGTTAAAATTATAAAAAATGCCGGTGTAAAAAGCGCCATTCTAGATTTGGGAGGTAATATTTACGTATTGGGCAGAAAACCAGACGGACTGCCTTTCAAAATAGGCGTTCAAGATCCTAAAAGCTCACGCAGAACATATATTGGCGTTGTCTCTGTGAGCAATATGGCTGTCATAACATCAGGCGACTACGAGCGTTTTTTTGAGAAGGCCGGCATTCGTTATCATCATATACTTTCAACAAAAACAGGACACCCTGTTTGGAATAATCTTCGTTCCGTAACAATAGTATCGGAAAACTCAATGGACGCCGATGCCTTGTCTACAATGGCTTTTGTGATGGGTTTTGAAAAAGGTTCCGCCTTGATTGATTCTATTGCCGGAACCGGAGGCATTTTTGTATTTAATGATAATCGTGTTACTGTAAGCGAATCATTAAAAGGCATATTCAGTTTGAATCATGAAAAAAATATTCAGCGGTAAACAAGCGCTTGTTATAGGCGGTACCGGAGGTATAGGCCGATTTATAAGCCGCGGACTTGCCGAATGCGGCGCTGAATTAACAGTCATCGGATCTTCCGCTGAAAAAATGAAACGGACCAGCCAAGAAATAAAAAAGATCGGCGGCGTCATAAACGAGAATATACTTACGCTTGAAGCCGGCAGCGCTGTCGATAATGTTCTTTCAATATGCAGATACGCCGACATTCTTGTCTGCGCTTATGGCCCGTTTAAAAGAACGGCGCTTTCTGAAACAACCGTAGAAGACTGGCATTCTCTTGTTACACTGAACCTTATTCTTCCCGGAAGCCTTGTCTCGTCATATCTTGGCGGCATGATGAAAAAAAAGTGGGGACGTATCCTTCTTTTTGGGGGCACTAATACCGATTTTATCCGCGGATGGACTACAACGGCGCCTTACGCGGCGGCAAAAACGGCTCTAGGGCCATTGGCTAAATCGGTTGCAAAAAACGCTTCGGCTTTTGGCGTAACCTGTAATGTTCTTTGTCCTGGATTAACGGATACCGAGTATATGGACAACACGGCAAAAAAATACAACCGGGAAAATTCTCCAGCCGGCGTTACTCTTACGCCGCAAGAAGTCGCCGCCTTTGCTCTGGATATACTAAAAAATCCCAGTATTAACGGAGCAATAGTACCTATAGATAAAGGCGTTGAAGTCCATGCTGTGTAATTGCTTTTAACCGGATATTTAACAGCAATGCGCCCCGCCGCAGACAGCGGAATAGTTTATTAATGTTTTTCCATAATGGCCCGTACCAGAACTGGAAGTCCATAAAGACGAATGAACCCTTTAGCATCAGCATGATCATAGAGTTCTCCTGTAGTAAAACTTGCTATATCAGCATTGTAAAGAGAATAAGACGATACAACCCCTGCCGGTATAATACTGCCCTTATACAACTTTAATTTAACTTTACCCGTAACTGTTTTTTGCGTTGAATCTACAAAACTACTTAAAGCTTCACGAAGCGGCGTAAACCAAAGACCGCCGTAAATAAGTTCCGCCATTTTCTGACCGGCAAGCTGTTTAAACGAGTATGTTTGCCTGTCCAGCGTAACATGTTCCAATTCAGCGTGAGCCTGATACAAAATACTGCCGCCCGGAGTTTCATATACGCCGCGGCTTTTCATGCCAACTACGCGGTTTTCTACAAGATCGCATATTCCAACGCCATTCGCGCCGCCGATTTCATTTAACGCGCGAATAAGGGTTACTCCGTCCATTTTACTGCCATTAAGGGCAACTGGAACGCCTTTTTCAAATTCAAGCTCGACATACTCTGGCTTATCCGGCGCGCACTCCGGCGGCACAGTCATTTTCAGCATCGTATTAAAACGTGGTTCATTAGAAAGATTTTCCAGTTCCAATCCTTCATGTGAAATATGCCACAAGTTATCGTCTCTGCTGTATGAATCATCACGTTTAACCTGAACAGGTATTCCACGTTTTTCAAGATATTCAATTTCTTCTTCACGGCTTTTAATATCCCATATTCGCCATGGAGCAATAATTTCAATATCATGCGCCAAAGCCATTACTCCCAAATCAAATCTGATCTGATCGTTGCCTTTGCCGGTTGCTCCATGAGCAATCGCCACAGCGCCTTCTTTACGCGCATACTCTACCAAAGTCTTCGCTATCAGCGGCCGCGCTGTTGCAGTGCCAAGAAGATATTTATCTTCATATACAGCGCTGGCTTTAAGAGCTGGAAAAATAAAATCTTCAACATATTCTTTTTTTACGTCAGCTATAAAACATGACGACGCTCCAGTATCAAGCGCTCGTTGCTTAACAGCCTGCCAATCAGCTTCCTGACCTACATCAATACAAACGGCGACAGTTTCGTAATCAAAATTTTCTTTCAGCCACGGAATAATAACTGTTGTATCAAGCCCTCCGGAATATGCCAAAACAACTTTCTTTTTCATAAAACACTCCTTAATGTCAGTTTATCATATAACATTACCTCACGATAAGTGGCATAAATAATAAGAATGAATAAACTACTCCACTCCGCAACAGTGAGACAGTAAACCCAATCACAAATAAAAATATCTTTGAAGGATTTTCTAAAGGTTATATCTGATAAACCGATAAGTTAAATATGGGAGTTAAGCCTTGCGGCGATGCTTCAAGTTACTAGCGGTGCGGGACAACATCCAGACGCGCCGCTATTTTTTTGCGTTAAAGCATCTTCAACTTGTTTAAACAATCGTCTTGCAGAATTTTCGTTCCACGGATAACGGATTGAAATATCGGCAAGCGCGGCAACTCTCTTTGCAGAAGGTTTGAAAATTTCCGCCGGGTTATCTATCATGATAAAGACCGCAGGATTGACAATTTCACGCAGACAATTTGACTCGCAGATAATTACAGCATTATGCGGCGATTGTTCTTGAAAGAAGGTAAAGCCGCTGAACAGAGCCTGTTTCAGGCAGCGCAGCCAGAAAACTTTTTCGGCGCCGGCGGCAAGCAGCCGCGATGTGTCTTTTTCGCCGCAGGCGCATATTTCCTCAGTAAGAGCGAACTGTACGCCGGAAAGCGAACATGCGCCGCAGCCTTTCGAACCATGCGGACACGATGCGGAGCGGCCATCAATACTAGTAATTTTAAGCGCAATAACATGCATCTTTTCTTTTAATTGCTCAATTAAGCCGGCTGCTAATGTTGTTTTACCGGAATTCCGGCAAGAAGAACCTATTATCACAAGATGCGGCGCTTCCATCATAATTGCATTATTTAAAACAGGCTGTTCCACGATTGTTTGAGAAATTGATTTTTGCTTTTTCATTACTTCTATTGTTATGATTTTTTTATCAAAAACAAGCCCCGCCTTAAAATAAAAACAATTATAAGAACAGCCTTCTGAAATTTTGTCGATAATATATTACCAAATGGTAGTTGACTTTAGAAAAAAAATTTAAATGCGTTAGTGTGCGATGAGTTTATTAACAAGTATAGCAATAGTTTCTTTTATATTGGCCTTATTTATTCTTCTATTGTTAAGGTTTAGTTCGCCTTATTTAAAAAACGATAAAACGTCTAACGGCTTGTACTTAGATAAAAAAGCTAAAACAAAAAAAACACTCAGCTTTTTTAAAAAAAACAGCGATTCTGGAAAAATGCAAATAAAAGAAGGTAAACGCGGTGAACCGCATACTTGTCCTGTCTGCGCGGCAAAATTTGAACGAGGTGAAACAGTACGTTCAAAAATATTTCCTCCAACGAACAGGAACGATCGACTGCTTCATATTTCAGGCTGCCCATTCTGTTTAAAAGGCGAACGCAAGCGTGAATGTCCGGTCTGCGGCGCGGAATTGAAAATAGAAGAATATCTTACGGCTCGCATATTTCAGCGCAAAGAAAAATCACATGTTCATATACTTGGCTGTAATCACTGTAGATTAGGAAGAAACGGCTAAATGTTCCTGAAGCGTCCAGGCAAGCTGCGCAAAATCCTCACAACAAAGCATCTCAGCCCTTCTATGCGGCTCTATTTTAAGGCTGTCAAGCACAGAAATGGCAAGAGAACCTGAGTTCGGCTTTACGCTGTTCATAAATGCGGTAAGATTATTTTTGATAGTTTTACGGCGCGTTGCAAATAATGCACGCAGCATTGGATAAAATAACGGCGGCGGCGCGGCGTTCTGCGGTAACAAATCAAGCCTTAACGACTGTGATTCAACATGAGGAGACGGAAAAAAACACTCGCCTTTTAAAACGGAAAGCGGCTTTATCTTATATGATGATGATACAAGCACCGACAACGATGAATAATCCGCGCCGCCTGGTTTTGCCGTGATTCTTTGAGCAACCTCTCTTTGTACAGTTATCACCAAACGTGAAAACATTAATCTTTGTTCGATAAAATTGCCCAAAAGTTTTGCTGCAATATTATAAGGAAGATTTCCCAGCATCTTAATTTCTTTTTTATTTTCAAGATACCTATCTTGAATGGTAATAAATGCATCGCCCTCTATAAGAAGAAATTTTTTATCATTATTAAAAATCATTCTAAGCGCATTACAGAAACCCTTATCAATTTCAAATGCACTGACATGGGCGTCCCGTTCAAGAAGACCAGCCGTCATTGCGCCAAGCCCCGCTCCTATTTCCCAAACTTCATCGCCTGGAAATATTTCAAGTTCATTAAGCAGCATGGTTCGCACTGATGGATTTATCAAAAAATTCTGGCCGAATTTTTTTTGCATTCCCAACCCATGCTGTTTTAAAAAAGATATCAATGACAATGGCGAATCATAATTAATCAAATCTTTCAACGTAACTTCGAACCTTCAACCGCATATTACAAAAATATATTATTGCAAATGGCAGTATACTTAATATTATCACAGAAACCGCCGTGTTGCTAACGGTTAATGCAGGAAATTTACCGGCAGTATTTGTTATTTTTTCAAGAACCGCATAAAGGATTGAAAGTGCAGTATCTAAAGGCCGGCATAGCAAAGGAAAAGTAAAATGTACTATTATAAAAATAATCGATATTATCATAAACACTGTTGTAAGCGGGACCATAATAAGTCCGGCCAAAATACCGGCAGGCCGTAGATTGCCAAAAAATGACGCAGAAACTGCCATAGTCGCAATAAACGCTCCAAGCGAAACCGACAGAGGCTCCGCAAGCATGGGGGGAATCCTACCGCGTAAAAGGCCGCTTAAAGGTTTCCCTATGAAAAGAATACCTGCAAGCGCAAGATATGATAATATAAAAGAAATGGTCTTTCCAGAGGACGGATCTATAAGAATCTGTGTTAAAAATGAAAGTGAAATCACTTGTACCGCACTAATATTCAATGAATGTAAAATGGCGATAGAACCAATTATATACGCTATGCCGGCACGAGCAAGAGATGGCTGCGCGCCAACAATGTAAATATATATGATGATGAACATCGCGCCAATCAGCGCCGCAGCCTTTATCCCAAACGGTTTTCGTAACATGAATGTAATTATTGACGATATTATGGCTAAATGCATGCCTGATAACGCCAATATATAAGAACAGCCGGCATTTCTGTAGCGCGCAGCAAGTTCCATATCAAGATTATCCTTAATGCCTATAAGCAAGGCAAGGGCAAGACCTCCCCAGCGTTTATCTGAAAAAATAGTAACAAGTAAAAGCCGCGCTTTTGTACGCTGTCGGTTCAGTGAATCTGATGGTTTTATAATGTGCGTTGAAGAAGCGCGGAACAGCGCACCGTATGGAGAACTATGTGAGACAAAACGCCCTTCGGTAAAGATAACGCAGCCACGTCCAAATTCTTTTAAATGCAAAACAGCCTCTTCTGAAAAAAACACCGGCGTTTTCCCTTTTGCTGATACTCTAACTCCATTTTCCCCATACGAATGAGTAAGTCTTACTATGGCAACACCGCGCTTTGATGAATTTACTCTTGGATCATCAAGCAAGATTCCGGTTATTCCAGTTATTTTATCGTAATCCAAGCCGGGCTTAACGGCATTGCCTCTAAAAGACGCGCAAAGAACGGCTGCCCCAAGCGAAAATCCCACCGTAAAATACCAAAGAAAAAGTTTTATTTTTATTGTTTTTACCGCGCAGCAGTTATATCCGCTTAAAAGTGATAATGTATCGGCCAATGAAAGACACGCGGCAATCAGGCCTCCCGCCACGGTAACGCTTATCAGAACAAACGCCGGCTTAAAAAAAGAACTAAAACCATAGTACGCAATAACAGCTCCTATGACAGCGCATAAGACCGGATCGAAAAATTTTTTATTCATGAAAAATTAATTGCGTTCTGTTTTATTTCGCTTTAGAATTTAATATTCAATGTGCCACAAAAACAGACCATTTGAAGGCGCAGTCGGACCAGCCATACTTCTTTCTCCACTTTTAAGTATTTCAGTAAATTCATCAGCTTTGATTTTTTTTTCTTCATAGTACATTAATGTTCCAACTATTGAACGTACCATTCTGCGAAAAAAAGCATTCGCGCTTATTTCGAAGATAACTGTTTCGCGTTCTACAAAAAAACATGAGTTTATTATTGCGCGGTATTTTGAACCGGTTCCACGCTGAAATATCTGATCTGAGGGCGACGCGAAAAGAGAACAATCAATCTCACCGCGCAAAAGGCGCGCATAATCCTGTAAAAGTTTTATATCAAGCCGTCGGTTTATCTGCATTGAATAACGCGATTTATGTGGAAAATTTTTTATGCCGCATATAATATGATAACGGTACGTACGACTTTTTGCTGAAAATCTGGCATGAAAATCATCGGGAACTTCACGCGCCGCCCTGATTCGTATATCCTGCGGAAGCATACTATTGAGCGCAAAGACAAAATTTGCCGCCGGAATTCTCTGTATATCAGTAAAGAAATTGACACATTGACCTACTGCATGTACGCCGGTATCTGTTCTTCCTGCGGCATTCAATAGAATATGTTTTTTGTGCATTTTTTCAAGGACTGCTTCAATACAGCCCTGTATGGTGCGCTTATTTCGCTGGCGCTGCCAGCCTGAAAACATAGTTCCGTCGTAAGCCACTATTAACTGTATATTTCTGTGGCTTTCACCGTTAGTCATCAAAATCTTGAAGTTCTTTCGCTATATTGTCGTACAAATTGCGGGCTTTTTCAAGCAAAGGGCCGGGTTTATTTTTGGATGATTTTCCTAAACCAAACATCTTTGCAATCGTTCTTTTTATTCCAGCCATATTTTCCATTCGCTGTTCGATATTGCTTGTATCGCCATACCTGAATTGAAGAAGTCCTGTAATATACAAAAAACCTTCGTAGCCATAATTTTTGTCGGTATCAGGCCCGAACAATTTAAGACCGGACAGCGTTTCTTCACCGGTTCCTTCATTGGCAAGCGCGCGTGAATAGAAAAAAGACGCTTTTCTTTTGAATAATTCAGCAAGCCAGTCATAATGTTGTTCCGGTTCTTTTTTGTCCATTTCTTCCAAGAGCCAACTTGCTCTAAGCGCGGCAAGTCCCTGTTTTATCGTGGGCGAAAATTCCTTGCCGTAATAATCATAGCAGCGCATAACAAGGTACTGCGAAGCCGCGCCCGATATTAAATCACGCGGCGCATAAAAACTCAACGATGGAAATACCAGCGAAATTTCTTCAAATCTGCTTGATTGGGATACACTAACGGCTTCCCGCTGTTCTTCAGAAATCATAGCGAAATCGTCATTCATAGAGGCAAACCAGCATTTAGGACACACAACAGCTTGATATATCAAAGGATACACATCGCCGTACTTTACTGAAGGCTCGTACAAGCGGTGCAGCTCTTCAGTAAGGCCTCCCGCTATAAGACGTCCGCTTCCGGTCAGAAGTTCTTCTTTGTGAAAAGTTTCTTCACAAACAGGACATACAATAACTTCTTTTGAAAGATATGAAATTTTTAAGGCGTTATCTTTTGCCATGATGCTTTTACTTTATCACATCTTTAACTGAAATTGAAACTGTCTCCGGCTTATAGCCCTGCAAAATAAATTTATCAGGAATATTCAGCGAAACCGGAATGTTATATACGCCTGCAGTTTTTACCTGCGTACAATCAATGTACATGGCGTTATCTTCCGGTTTATAATCCTGTATTTCCGCTGAGTTGCCCTGTATTCTCAAAATACCGGTAACCATTAAAGGCAGAACTGAAAGATCTCCGGCAAGATTTGCAATATGCAGAGGTACATCATTAAAATCATAACTAAGTTCTATGCTTTTTATTATCGCGCTGAACTGAACTGTATTTTCATTCGCGCTTATCGAAGGATCCATATTGGAAATACGCACATTTTTTGTAAAACTGTTGTCATGTCCTGTAATATCAATAGATTCTGTACTAATTGTCTTTATGTTTCCAAGAAGTCCGGCAGGGCCTTCAATATAAATTTGTTTTGGAGATATGCTTTTATAAACAAGCTCGAAGCCGGGCGCTACATCGCCTTTAACAACCGGTTCTACCGGAAAATATTTTCCTTCCCGTTTATCAAGGGAAATTTTTAATTCGCCCGGAGATACATTTATATCAAGCATATTGATGTTTTGTGCGTTTTCAGTGCTTTTTATTTCTATTGGAATGGTATAATCACCCGGCTTATTGTAAACCGTCAAATCAACAACTGCTATCAAATCATTTTCTGTTATCGTATTCAAATTACCATCTATCCCGCTTACAGTCAACCGCACCTTAGACGGTATAACTGTCGTAGATATAAATTCATTATTCTCTTTGCAGTTAAGTGAAATATCAAAACGAACGCTTGTTATCCCATTCATTTGCTGAAAAATATTTAAAAAATAAGCCAGTACAATAGCAAGAATTTTTGCAGGCCAGTTAGTTGTCAACTTCAAAAAAAAATTTTCAATACTCATAATATTCCTTATGCGGATTCAATTACTTACAATTTGAATATATCCGCATCTTTCTGATTCCCGCTGTTATCAGTCAATGCAGCCGCCGGTTCTGCTTCTGTTTTTATCTCGCCCTGTATATCTTTATCATCGTTTCGCGTATACCGGTCAAGAAGTGTACGAAGTTTTTGCAGAACTTCATCAGAAGATAAATCATAGTACAACTGCGCGTCATACGCAAGCGAGATAGCGCCGGTTTCCTCAGAAACAACAAGAACCACAGCGTCTGAAGATTCCGACATACCGAGCGCAGCCCTGTGTCTTGTACCAAAACTTTTTCTTATATTTTGCTGCTCAGAAAGCGGAAGAAAGCACCCCGCAGCGGCTATTTTCCCATTTTGAATTATCATAGCGCCATCATGCAACGGGCCGTCAAACTGAAAAACCGTTACAATAAGCGTTGATGAGATTTCGCCGAAAATCCGTGTTCCCGTTCCGGTAACATTATTGATATTCGTACGGCGGGGAAACACGATAAGCATTCCTCTTCTCTGTTCGGATAATATCTCGGCAGCAGTTATCACCGCTTCAAGCTGGCCGGCGCGGGGTTTATTTGTCGGCATAAAAATTTCAGTTATACCAAGCCTTATAATGATCTTTCGCAGTTCTGGCTGAAAAACTATAGCCATTGCTATAAAAAGTCCGGGCGTTAATGATTTCAACAGCCAAAGAAGCGTACCAAGCTGAAAAACATAGGCAAAAGCATAAATTAAAGCGAGAAATCCCGCGCCCTTTATCAGCTGAAGAGCCTGAGTGCGAACAAGAATATCATACGCCTTGTAAATCAGGAAAGCAAGAATTGCCACATCAAGAACAGGCCTAATATAGGTATAAAATTCCAGAATCCGCGTCCACGTCACGGTATCATCTTAACGCCTTGAACAAATATTGGCAAGGCCGCCGGTAAAATCTTACACCCACGCATAGTTTCCAGACGAAAGCCGATCAGATTTTCCTGCACGGGCGGCTTAACAAAGACAGAGGATTGAAAAAAATACGCCTTTACGATATTATGAATATACTTTCATAATAAAAATTGGCAACACATTTTAAGGGAGTTTTTAAAGATATGAATTATAGAGCAATACAACGATTTGGATTTCTTTTTATAGCGTTTATTATAGCGGGATGTACTGTACAAGGCGTCTCCGATGATAATGGAGAACCCGCCGGAGGTTCTTCTGGCCCTGTTTATAAGGCTGCGGTAAGAGTTAATTATCCGGCGCTTGGTTCATACGTATTTAGTCCGGCGGCGGTTGAAACCAAAGGAGTCGCCTCGAAAACAAAGGTAAGCATTACGATAACGCCAAAAGAAGGCGTGGCGATTTCCGCTCCTCCCACAGTAACCACAACAGACGGCGTTACTGTCAGCGTATCCAATACCGAAGACAATACTAATATGGTAGTCTCATGGCAAATGCCGCCATGCAATATAATTGTAGACTTTGCATTTGAAACAACAGCGATATCAATCAATCAGCTAAAGAACATTGACGCCGGTACAAATGCCACACTCTATCCGCTGTTTGATCCAGGCTGCGTATTATATCAAATTACAACAGTTACGGATGCTGTAACTATTACGCCGACGGCGTTTTACGATAACGCAAGCCTGCAAAAACGGATTGGCAGCGGTAACTTTGAACCATTAGAAAACGGAAGTTCGTTTACTGTATCTATTAATGAAAATCAGTCAAAAAAAATTTACATTAAAGTTATAATAGATGATGGTATTTCAAATCTTGTCTATACAATTTATGTCAGGAATACAAAAGCCGTACAAGACGGACTTTCATGGACAAATGACGCCGACTGGGTTGTGCCGGCGACAGGATGCTATCTTGTTAAGGTACGCGGCGCTCAGGGCGAAAAAGGCGTAAACTCAACCGGCAGCGATAATGGCGCCGGCGCGCAAAACGGCAAAGGCGGTTATGGCGAAGGTAAATTATTTCTGGAAGCCGGTACCACTCTTAAAATAATCGCTGATGGAAGCGGCGGTTTAGGCGGTAACGGCGCGTCCGGCAACGGCGGTTTAGGCGGTAAAGGCGGTACGGGCGGCGGCATGGCGGCAATTAAGAGCGAAGAATCCTTTATTATTGTCGCAGGCGGCGGCGGCGGCGGCGGTGGCGGCGGAAATGGCAATGCAGGAGTCGGCGGCGGCGGCGGCGGGGTAAACCGTAACGGATCAAAAGGCAACAACGGCAGTTCGTGGAGTTCTTCAGGAACCGGCGGAAATGGCGGAACCGGCGCAACAGTAGATGCCAACGGCGGGAATGGCAGCGTAAGCGGCGGCGGAACCGGTTTTGCAGGCGGCGGCGACGGCAAACAAAAAGGCGGCGGCGGCGGCGGCGGGAACGGTTATAAGAACGGCGGCGGCGGCGGCGGCGCATCAAAATCGGGCGGCGGCGGCGGCGGCGGCGGCGGTTCGGGTTACGCGGATACTATGAAATTTATCCCCGGAACGTTGCAGGGATCCGACAACAGCCAAGATGGAAACGGAATGGTTGAAGCTATTTGGCTGGGGGCTTTTAATTGAATGAATGTCTACATGGTTTCCTGCAAAACAAAATTTATAGAAATCTATTATATATAAAGTAAAGAAGGTATAAATATGCAAATGAAAAAATTTTTATACGGCGCTTTCTGTACAGCGGCGTTTAGTATAATAAGCTGCTCAGTACAGGGCGTATCGGAAGAGAACGCAAAAAACGCGCCGCCATCGCCGAAAGCAAACGCGCCGTTTTTACTCAATGTCTCGGTCTTTGTGGACGCTGAAGAGCTTGCACTAACGCCGCAATTCAGCAGCAATGTACTCTCCTACGAAGCTTCATTCCGAAGACCGCAAACGGGTATGACGACCCGCATAACCATCAACGCCGAAACCGGTAATCCGGGCTGGAATGTCAATATGTCATCGAATTTACCTCCTGTAATCCAAACAATTACACGTTCTGGAAATCAGTTCAATGTGATAATGACATCCAGCGGACAGATTACTCTGGAAGTAACCGACGGCAAACTCATAACCGCATATTCAATCGATATTGCGCTGGTCGATCCCGGAATGTACCGTGTGCTTCAAGTAACATCCAATTATCCCTCGCTTGGCTCATACAGATTTGATCATACAAAAGTAGAACACTACGGCGTTCAAAACGGCACAACGGTTTCCATGACGGTAACTCCGCCGGGCAACTATATCAAGACAAGCGCATTGCCGGTGGTAACAACCATAAACGGCGTTGCTGTAACCGTAAACGGATCTGTTCCCGACGACAATGAAACGGCAACATTTTCATGGGTAATGCCCGAAGACGATATTACTATATTACTTTCATTCGAGACATTTATCCTAACAATGAATCATCTTATCAATTTAGCCGTTGATGACACTGATACGTTAAATCCTGAATTCGATCCTTTGATATTTGAATATCAGCTTACAACAACAGAAACAAGCGTATCTGTTACGCCATTCGCTTTTCATTTGGCGGATATTACTAAAAAAATTGATGGCGGCGCGGCAGCGGAGGTTGACAACGAAACTCCAGTTGCGGTATCCGTTGCCACTGATAATTCGCATACATTAAAAATTACAGTTTCCGCAGCCGGATACACAGATAACGAGTATACTATCTATATAAGAAATATTTATACGGTCAGTCAGCCAGACGGCGAAGTTATCAGCGCTTCAAAAACATGGAATTCGCCCGCAAAAGGACGTTACCGTTTTGAAGTTTATGGAGCGCAGGGCGCAGCCGGCGGCAATTCGGGCGCAGCCGGCGGCAAAGGCGGTAAAAGCGCAGGCGAAATTTTACTGGAATACGGAGAAGAATTTGCCGTCATTACAGGCGTTCAAGGCGGCGTTGGAAGCGTAGAAACCGGCGGCGCATCAGTCGGCGGGAGAGGCGGCGGCACAACCCGTATCAGGAAAGGAAGCGATTATCTTGTTGCAGGCGGCGGAGGCGGCGGAGGCGGCAAAGGCTCTGGCAGCGGCGGCAGCGGCGGCGGCGGCGGCGGCGCAAACACGAGCGGTTTCCCTGGCGTCAATGGTACCGCCAGCGCAACCAATAATGACTGCTGCGGAGGCAGGGGAGGAGGCGCAACAACAACGGCGCATGGCGGCGGCGGCGGCGGCGGCTCTTACAATAGCAGAGAGCATTATGGAAATCCCGGGACAGCAGGTTCTAATTCAGGACCCGGCACCGGAGGATTTGGCGACAAGTGGAACGGAAATCTCGGCGGCGGCGGCGGCGCGGGGGGAGAAGGTCATAAAAATGGCGGCGGCGGCGGCGGCGGCGCGGCGCGTGCAGGCGGCGGCGGCGGCGGCGGCGGTTCGGGTTATGCGGATACGAATAAATTCAGCACTATCCAAAGCGAAACCGGCGTACATACTGGGAACGGAAAAGTAGTGATTACCTGGCTTGGCTGCCGCTAAAAAAGAACCGGCGTTAAACGCCGGTACGCGCCTGCGCCGTACTACTGCGGCGCAGGCAATTCTTTTACTGGAGTCATGAATCAATTATTTCCGGTTTCTACTTGACTCCAGTTCTCCGGCTTAAAAATATTATCGTGAACATGCATCCACTGATCTTTTTTTATATTAAAAACACGTTTTCCTCTTAAATCACGACTAATATGCCAAAGAGCAGCAGTAGTAATCGTTGCGCCCTGTTCTTTATCCGCCGTAATTGTTTTTCCTGTAAATGGATTACGCGCCTCAACGATAAGACCGCGCGCTGCAATGTCCGGCGTATCAGCATTAGTCATAAAATCCATATTGACCTGTAACGGAGCGCTGTTATTGAAATCCTTTACAAGGAACAGCGGGTTATAACTTTCAACTATTCCTCCATTGGGAAGTTTAATATTGTCTGGAAAAGGGCTTGAACCGCCCCATCCATGATCTGAAACAATAATAATCCGTGTATTATCATACACGCCGTTCTTTTTAAGAAAATCAAAAAATTTCCCTAAAAGAATAAACGTCGCCATATTTACATGATAATGGGTTTCTTGCGCGAACGGGCCGTTTCCCCTATTGGAAATCTCTGACGCAGGTTCATAAGACGGGACATCAAAATAAGCGGGTTCATGAGTTAAGTTATTTACAATTATATTTGCAAAAGATTCATCATCGTTTGTTACGCGGGTAATTCGGGACAGAAAACTCAAGAATGAATAATCATCTAACATCAAACGAGAATAAGCCGCGTCCTTTTCTTTGAAAGATGCGGTAGAAAAATAATCGCCGTGATCATAAAAAAATTTATGCAGTGTAAGCGGCATAAATTTTAACAGTGAGTACCGCACCAGACAGTAACTTAACTTTTTATAATAAGAAATGTATTCAAATTCCTTATGTTCAGAAAGATAATAACTCAAATAATCATGTTCATTATCCGCAACTTTTATATCATCTCCAATGTCGTATAATTCACCGTTCATCCACGGCAAATTACTTACGGTAACGTTAAATCCTCCATTCGACATAAGAGTGGGCAGCATATAGAGCGCTTCGTGAAATTTCTTTTCCAGAAGCTCGTCAGAACGTTTTTGAATTTCCAGCGGAGTATATTCATAACCGCCAAATACCGGCGGCGCTCCCAGTGTGGTAACAGGTCCAAAAGATACGCAATTTGGATAATAGGTAAATCCGCTCCATGATTCCAGCAACTCAGGTTTCTCTCTAAAAATAAAGGGAACATAACCTGAAATACCTCTGTCGCACATGATAACGAGTACATTACGCGACGTCTTTGAAAAAGTATAAACGCTGTTGAGGTTCTCCGGCGTTATCTCATTGACGGCGCCGCTTCCGGCTCTATTCATAAAAGAGCGGTTTATCTTTACTATGTTGAATATGCCCAGCGCTATAAAAACGCCTATCATGATACTTGGTATGGCGAACGCCGCATGGCGGCGTTTTATACGCAGAAGAAATAAAACAAACGCGCATACAGCTATGATTGCAGCGATATTTATCAATTTTTCATGTCTTGGAGCGGATGTGAACTGTGCAAAAACCAAATCGGGAAGCATGAAACCATAATTACCTCCAAATACAAACGTATTCAAAACGGCGACCGCCAAAAGAATCGCCGTGAATGCGGCAATCAATACGCGCATTGAAGAGCGCGCCATAATAAAAAAGCCAAACGCCCATAAAAACACGCCGCTTGCCTGAAGCATTGTTATCCCAATAAACGGCAAAGGAGAATTGAACGGTTTAATATTTGAAAATTCCTCCGCGCTTGACGCAATAAGCGTTGAAGGAACAAAAAAGCCGGCCAGCAGCATAAGCGCAAGCAGAGACAGTACAAAAAGACGCGTACAATATGCCGTATCTTGCATAGCGGGCTTCACAGCGCGCCAAAACGCGGCAGCTATCCGCCTCAACAAAAAAAGCGCGGGAACAGCAAGCGCGGCGCATGCAATAACAAGCCTCTTTATAAAAACCCCGTCGTGTATAAAAAGCACATAAAACGCCAGCATACACGCCGCGCCGCCAAGCGCATAAAAACCTATGCGCTTTACGCTCTTGTTTCTTTCAGCGAAATTCTTTATCAGGCTGTAAAGATTATTGCATGTCCAGTAGAGGACAAGCCCCGCAGGAGAATTATAAAGCAGAATAAGAAACAGCGCGGCCATTCCGTAAAGCTGGATTTTCTCTTTCAGCGCAAAGCCGCGCGTATACAGTACGCTTGAAGCGCAGTTGATAGCCGTCATTAAAACGGGAAGGATGTTGACGGCGAATCCGCAAATGTTTAACGCGCCGTCGCTTTTGCCTAAGTCTTTAATAAATAAGAATGCCGTGCCGTTCAACGCTTCAAGGCCTGATAAAAAATGATACGCCGCTATGAAGAAAGGAATTTGTATGATAAGGCCAAGGCTGCTGCGCAGCGAGTACACCGGATGATAATTATTCTGGCGGTACCATGCCGCAAGCATCATATATCGTTCATCGCCGCGGAAAACGGCGCGTATGTTATCAACGGCGGGTTTGAGCCGCTTCTGCATAGCGCGTTCCAGGCGCTGCTGGCGTTCGGCCATGAAATAGAGCGGCAGGGTCAGCGTGCTGACGACCGCGCTTACGCCGACAACGGCAATCGCCGTATCATGAAAGATACGCCACACAAAAAGATATGAAAACTCAATTATTGTTTCAAGCGGATAAATAAAAACAAAGTACCCTATATCCGAGATCACGCATTTCTCCTTGTCATAATTTTTCTATAAGCCCGCCGTCTTTGCGGCGTTTTCCGCCGGCATGTCCGCCGCGTTCTTTGTCCGGCATGACCGCGGCCAAAGACGCGGCTTTGGAAATCATGAAATCAGCCGTCCGTTTTCCGGCGGCGGCGCGGTATTGCCACGCGGTTTCTTTTGCCTTAACGCGCGCTTCTTTGAGCGCCGTGCTGTCAAGCGATTTTTGAATAATCGTTTTAATCTGCGGGAAATCCTGTTCGCGCAGTTCCACGCCGGTTTCCCGCAGCGTTTTGATCTGCCACAATTCGCGTTCGGGCAGGAACCACGCGTCGTACGGACGAAAGTCGAATTGATAATTGACATACAACACCGGCTTATCGCACAGGAACATATAGTCGAATATGATGCCGGAAAAATCCGAGATCATAATATCCGCCTTAGAAAGCGCGCCTATGTTATCGCGCTCATAATCCCAGATGACGTTTTTGCATGAAGCGTAGCGCGCGGTAAGCCGGTCAAGCGCGGTTCGTTCAGAAATGAGCGACTGCGGGTGCGGGCGCACGATAATCCGGCAGCCCGAACCGGCCAGCGGCGTAAGAAGCTTTTCGCCGTAACGCGAAAGCAGCGCGGACGCGCCCCACGACGGCGAAACGAGTACGGTAAGCTCATGATTTTGTCCGCGCGGCATTTCGGCGAGTCTTTTCCGGTACTCATCGAGGTAGCCGCATCCGACGGTAACAAGTTCTTTACGCGCCAGCGCGCGTACTTGTTCCACGCGCCGAATATCCTCGCCCTGATAGCCGCCTGTCATCAGGATCGAATCAAAGTAATCGAGGCCGAACATACGGTACGTTGTCGCATCCGTAACGCCGTGAAT
The DNA here is from genome assembly GCA_031280035.1 of Spirochaetaceae bacterium. Classification (GTDB taxonomy): domain Bacteria; phylum Spirochaetota; class Spirochaetia; order Treponematales; family Breznakiellaceae; genus JAIRPU01. Next base: position 34,132 of record JAITHJ010000054.1, read on the forward strand.
GACGTGGGAATAGTGCCGGACGCCTTTTGAACGTTTCCATTGATAGACGTCAAGACCGGGCGTGGTCGCCAGCACAAAATCGGCGGAAATGAAATTAAGCCGCGCGAACCCTTTATTGCCCTTTGCGAGCAGTTCGCATTTGACGTGCGCATACTGAGCGTCAAACGCCGGATCGTCAGGCGAACCGGTCAGATAGAGGAGTTCGATGCCGCGGGCTTCAAACTCCTCCACGACGCCTTTGAAAAGCGACCAGTACCGTTTATCTTCGGCATAGATGACGAACCTGTTATCCGCCGCCGGTTTTCGTACGCCGCCGGTAAAAAACGCTTTGGCCTTAATCAAAAGGGCGTGAAATAGGAAATAAATAGTCGCCGCAATGCCGATAACTATTGAAAAAAGCACGCTTCCTGTTCCGGGATCAATATATAAGGGGAAAAGCACGATGTATCTCATACGATTTTCTAAACTACTTATAGAATTCGGGTCTTAACATACTGATTTCTCGTTTGTTGAGTCAAATTTTTCCTTTTTTTGTCAAACAAATCGAGATTTAGACCGAACTTTCAGTTCGTTACCTCCTCCTCCTGCGGTATTCGGAGCGGATTTCAGATTTCGGCTTTCTGATTTCAGGGAGCGGAGAGGAGTCGCCAGTTGCCGGTTGTCCGTTGTCAGGGAGTCCGGGCTGAAATCCGGTGTCGAAGGAGGAACGCGCGGTTCATCGTGATATACCGGAGTGAAATCTGGAATCCGAAATCTGGAATCTGGAATCCTGTCCGCGGCGCGAGGGATAGCCCGCAGGGTTCGGGGGTCGGGTTTCGGGGTTCGGGGAGGAACGCGCGGTTCACCGTGATATACCGGAGTGAAATCCGTAATCCCCCACGCGGCATTCGGAAC
>JAITHJ010000056.1 GCA_031280035.1 Spirochaetaceae bacterium
TTGGTGGCAAGCTGCGCGGCGCAGCCTGTGGCGACGATGAGGATGTCGTTTTTAAGCAGCTCTTCCATAATGGCGAAGTGCGAATAGTCCGGGCGGACGCGGGGGTTGTTGCAGCCGACAATGCCGACCGCGCCGCGAAGGACTCCGGCCTTAATCGCGTCTACCGCGGGACGGTAGCTGCCCAATTCATCGATATGGCTGTTGGTAATGCCATCGAGCTTGGTAACGATGATTTCGCAGGGGTAGCCGACATCCGCCGGCTGTTTCGCCGCCGGTATGAATATTTTGCCTTCATCCCGGTTTTGGTAGTTGTCGATGGCCATTTTGACAATTTCTTTGGCCTGCTCCATCGCTTTTTCGGTTTGGAACTCAATATGCGTAGCTCCGGGAATACGGGCGATGTGGCTTGAAGTTACAAATTTTGTGTGGAAACATTCGGCAAGTTTCGGTAAGGCCGGGAAGATACACTGAACGTCAACGCACATAAGATCGCAGACGCCGGTGAGTATCACGTTTTCTTGTTGAAGGAAGTTGCCGACCATGCGAACGCCGTGCCTCATAGCGACTTCGTTTGCCGTGCAGCAGAGACCGACGACGTTAATCCCCTTCGTCCCCTTGCTTTTCGCGTAATCTTGCAGTTCTTTGAGTTCGGTTGCGGTAACGACCATTTCGGAAAAGGCCGGATCGTGGCCGTGAACGACAAGGTTTACCATATCTTTTTCAAGGACGCCGAGATTGCCTTCGGAAGTACGCTCTTGCGGCGTACCGAACAGAATATCGGTGATTTCCGTGCCGATCATCGAGCCGCCCCAGCCGTTAGAAAGGCCGATTCTAATCGCTTGACGGACAAGGACTTCGGCATCGGCGGTGTTTCCCATGTGGGTCATGTGAAGCGAGGTGGCGATTTCACGGTCGATGGCACGGGGCAAAATCCCCTCTTTCACCCACAGCTCCTGCCGTTCTTTTGGGGCGCGGCGGGTAAACAATTGATTTCCGTCCGGCTTGCCAAATTCCATAAGCCCTACATTGGCGACATCGTGGGCCACATCGTAAATGTCTCGGCCTTCCGTTTTAACGCCCCATTCTCCAGCAAGACGGAGCAATTTTGCCTCGTCCCGAATCTGGTAGCTGCCGTCCCTGCTGGTCTCGCGCAAAACATGCAAAATTTCGCGCGCGTGGTCTGAGTGGGAAGCGGTCCCCGCAGCCACCATACGCAGATAATTTCTGCCCGCAATTGCATGCGCGTCAGCGCCGCAAATGCCGCGCTGTCCCTTCGGGGTAACGCGACACGGACCCATAGAACAGTTCTTGCAACAGACACCGTCCTCGCCAAACTTACAATGCGGTGTTTGTTGTTTAACGCGGTCTTCATACGTTTCCGCGCCCGCTTTTACCGCATTCTCTTTAAGTTTTGCGGTTACTTCCTCCATCTGCTCGATGGTGGTCATGTTTTCAAGTATTTTCAAAATGCGCTCCTCATTTTTAAACCATAAATTACTTTAAATAACAGGCTAACAATAAAAAAAGTATGTTTTAAAATTAGTTTGTTGTCAAGACTATCTGTAGATTCTTATAGTTAGATTTTCTTAATTGGCGTGTACAAATTTTTACGAACACATAGAAGGCGTAAGCAAAACCATGTTTTTAGATTTCCATAAAATTAAGAGCCAAACACCGCGCCTCAAACAGCATTTATAAAACGCTGTATAACTCATAAAAACTGAAGAACAGGAATTGAAAATTTGTTGAAAAAGTTTTAAAATAATTCAATGCGTTTGGGATTTTTAGTATTTCTTTCTTTTATCATTATTCACGCGGCTTTCTGCGCCGACAATTTTTCGTTTAAGGCAGACAGGATGACAGGAGGGCGCGCAACGGGAAAAGAAACAACTGTTCTTATTGGTAATGCCGAAGTTCGTTCAGAAAGCTTGTTTATCAAAGCTGATAGAGTGGAAATGTCGGGCAAAGACAATCAATTTCTTGAATGTACCGGTAATGTATACGGACGGGAAGACAAAAAACAGATTTTTTTTAAAACTGACCGGATGTTATATGACAGAAGGACAAAGCTATTGATACTTGAGGGTAATTCTTCTTTAGAGGATAAAAAAAATGAAGTAATTGCGCGAGGCCGGCATATTGAATATGATGATAAAACCCAAATAGCAATTTTTCAAATTTCCGTACGAATGTTTAAAGACAATATTGTTTGCCGTTCGGAATATGCCATTTACAGACGGAACGCGAAACTTTTGGACTTATCAGGGTTTCCTGTTGTATATAAAAAAAATGATGAATTCCGGGCAGATCGCATCAGCGTAGATTTAGCAACAAATGATGTGATTATGGAAGGTTCTGTCTCCGGAACAATTAAGGAATAAAAATGGGATTATTTCTCAAATGTGATGCAATACGTGAAGAGTGTGATAATACAAACCACATTGATTCCAATGAAATTGAAAGTGAGACTCTTGAACAAAACAGTTCTTTTTTAAAATCCGCCAACGCCTCATTTGAAGTTTCATCCACATTTAAGGAAGCTTCTATCTCATTTCTTCCTGAGAACCATTTTGGTAAACCGGTTTTCAAGGGGTACGGTCCTGAATCTGACGATTTAACGCCGGTTATTGACTTTGATGTAGCTCCTTATACTCCTGATATTGGCGATTTAAAAACGGCTAAGCTTGAATTAGACCGCGTTGAGGAGATTGAACCGGACTTTTGTTTACCTGATAGTATCGAGCCGGAAATTACTGAGCTGGAAAACGAAGAACTGGACAATGTTGACTTTAAACCGCCTATAAACAACGATTCGCCTCTGTTCGATGTGGCTCCGGCAGAAATTTCTCAAGAAAACGTTCAATTTGAGAACCCATCTGAAAATACAAATGTCGGTGTTAAACCAAATCCACAGCCCGCAGCGCAAGCCACAGAACCGGATAATGGAGCGGAAGAAGCGGAAGAAGCGGAAGAAGTTGGAGAACTGAAATTAATACCTCTTGAAGAACCGGATTTCGACAGCGTTGAGACAATTGAACCGGACTTTTGTCTGCCTGATAATATCGAACCGGAAAACGAAGAACAGGACAATAATGACTTTAACCCTCCCATAAATAACGATTTACCGCAGTTCGCTAAAACGGCTCCGGCAGAAATTTCTCAAGAAGACGCTCCATTTGAGAATCCGTCTGAAAATACAAATGCCGGTGTTGCGCTAAATCCACAGTCCGCAACGCAAGCCACAGAACCAGATAATGAAGTGGAAGAGGTGGAGGAAGTTGAAGAATTGGAATCTTTACCTCTTGAAGAACCGGAATTTATCCTGCCTGTTGAACTTCTAGACGATCAAGCGGCGGAGTTTTCACCGCAGGTATTTGAGTTTTTCCGGCAAGAAATAAAAGATATTGACGCCCTGTCAAATGAGGAATCACTCAACAAAGACAAACAGCCGTATGACAGCGAGACAGGCGTAAGACATGATTCACAAATCACCACATCTAACGCGCCGGTGAAAGAATTTTCGGAATTTACCGGCCAGCGACATAGGGACAGTCAGTCAGACAACCAATCTAATGAAAAAAGAAGCGATGATAACAGGCGTGGCCGGCGGCTCATTTCTGGTCAAAACACAATGGCCGTAATTAATTTGCACAAGAGCTTTGGCCCAAAAGAAATTGTACGCGGCATCGGGTTTTCTATGACCGGAGGAACGGTTGTCGGCCTTTTAGGCCCGAACGGCGCTGGAAAAACGACGACATTCTATATGATAGTCGGATTTTACAAACCTACTATGGGCGACATAAAATTAAATGACGTAAGCATAGTACATGGCCCAATGTATAAAAGAGCCCGTATGGGAATAGCATATCTTCCCCAAGAAGCGTCTATATTCCGTAAGCTTACTGTTGAAGAAAATATATGGGCAATTCTTGAAAGCCGGCGGGACATCAACAAAAAACAAAGAAAAGAAACGCTTAACAAACTAATAGAAGAATTCAGCATAGGACGTATCCGCAAACAACTGGGGTACACGCTTTCTGGTGGAGAACGGCGGCGTACAGAAATTGCCCGTGCGCTTGCCATAGAACCCAAATTTTTACTTCTTGATGAACCATTTGCCGGTATTGACCCAATAGCAGTTTTTGAAATCAAACAAATTATCAGGCGGCTTGCGGAAGGAGGTATAGGCATATTGATTACTGATCATAATGTGCGTGATACGCTGGAAATTACTACCGATGCATTCATTATAAGTCAAGGCGTAATTGTTGCACGCGGCAGCAGAGAAATGATTCTTGAAAATCAAACGGTACGCGAGGTGTATCTTGGTTCCGACTTCAAAATGTAATTCATCTTATGAACTTAAATAAACAACTAACAAACATAACGACAGTCTATCATGCGATAAAAATATAAGCTAATAACTCTGTTGCTGTTCAGAGTCCTAGTAAAGATAAATCTTTTTCCTGGCCTATCGTTGTTGAACTTCCATGTCCAGGATAAACTTTTGTATCGGCAGGAAGTTCGAATAGTTTTGCAAGACTTTTTTTTAGCAAACCGCCATTGCTTCCCGGCATATCGGTTCTGCCAACGCCGTTTTGGAACAGCGTATCGCCGGATATCAACAAACCGCCCGCCTCATCGTAAAAAGCCGCCGATCCGGCGCTGTGTCCAGGAAGATGTATTATTCTAAACTGCTCAATTACCATCCCCTCCTGCAATATAACATCAGGTTCAGGCAATTCGCTGCTCCACAATTTGTCAACAAACGTTGTATAGCCTCCTGTTATTGCAGCAAAACAACAACAATGCTGTTTATAAGCACCTTGTCCAAGGAAATACGCATCATCCTGGTGAATGGCAGTTTTAGGATAAATATTTAACGCGGCGTAATGTGCAAGAAGACCAGGAAGACCGGCAAGATGGTCGTAATGTCCGTGAGTAAAAAGAATATAATGCGGAATAAGCCTCAATTCTTCAAGTTTCTTTACGATGAGTGGAGCATCATCGCCCGGATCGATTACTACCGCGCCGTCCACTCCAACGCGAATTATATAGCAATTTGTAGAAATCATCCCAACTGTAATCTTTTCCAGCATTTGTACTATACATATTTTAATGAAAAACAAAAAAAATCAAGACGGCGCTCTATTCGTACTTAAATTGTTCTTTGTGAAAATTCGATGCTTCTCTCTATCAAAAATTGTTCCGCCATAGTTTGGTAAACGACTGAAATCCTCGCATAAAAAACAACATTATATTGGTTCAAAGCATTCTTTAACACGCACTAAAATGCCGCAAGCTTCCGTAAATGAGGAAGCGTCATGTAAAGCTGTCATTGCGGCAACAGCGCAGCCGGTAAGTTCAGCATCAGGAATTTCCAGCGCGATCAGTCTGCACTCCGTTATTTTTGCTTTTAACGCATTCCAGCGGGCGTTTTTTGCCTGGCCGCCAGACAGCCGCATTTCATTTATGTGAATATCTAAATTCACAAATGCGGCAATTGCATCTTTTACTTGCGCCGCTATCTTTAGCAGAATAAAATGCGCGTTGTCTTTATTTATAGAAGGAATCAATTCAGCCATAAGCTTATCATAAGTTTCCTCTGTACGGCCGTTCTCTTCACGCCATTGTTCAAATATGCACCCGGATTCAGGCAGTACAACGCTGATATTCCAAAGGCCTTCAATTGCATGAGGCAGGATTCTGAATCCTGTTGTTGAAACAGGTAGTTGATTGATGCAAAAATTGATTCCTTCTGATGATCCGGCGCGGTCACAAACCATGCCCGGAGCAATTGTTCCTGCGCCAAGTAACGCCATGATAAAGTCCGGCCCGCCAGAAACAACCGGTATGCCCTCAGGTACGCCAAATTCCCGCGCAGCTTTGGCTGAAACTTTTCCAACAACCGTTCCTAATTTTACAAACGGCGGAAAAAGATCCCTATCTATGCCAAGCGCTGCACATTCACAGGCGCTCCAATAAAATCGCTCATACTCTTTTGTTGGCAGCGTTGTTACCGGTTCAGCTCCCAGCCGGTAAGAAAACCATTCCTGGCACGAAAAGAATTTTGCCGTCTGATTATATTCCTCTGGTCGTTTTCTCATAAACCCTGCAACATGCGGCAAAAAAAATGAACATATAGATTTTTCTTTTTCAATTCTGTCGAACCAGTAAAGCGGGGACAACGCACTACCGTTCTTCTTTACTGGAATCAGCGTTGGACCATTACCAGAAATACACACCGCATCGGCAACAATGTCAGGCGCTTGCTTACAAAGCACAACCATTGCCCTACGGAATGCAGCCTCCCATTCAGTAACGGACACCTTGTCTTGACACGATATAATACTGCTGGTTTTCCAATATGGTTCGCGGACAAAAGCTGCAAGCCGTGTATTTCTAATAGTGCGATCAGCTATACTAATATAACCGGCTTTTAACGATGAAGTACCTATATCAGCACAAAGAACTATTTTTTCTCGCGGGAAACTTCCCATCAGGCGGATTTAGCAAGTTCAATAATATCAGGCCGTTTGCTCTTTTCAACTGAATCTTTTGTAACAACAACCCTTTTCAAACCTTCCATAGACGGAATTTCATACATTATATCCGTCATTTGCCGCTCAACAATCGCCCGCAGACCACGCGCTCCTGTTTTTTGTTTAATGGCCATTTCAGCAATTGCATTCACCGCTCCATCGGTAAATTCAAGCTCAACGCCATCGTATGCAAGAGAGGCGCGAAATTGTTTAACAATGGCATTTTTGGGCTCTGTTATAATACGTTTAAGGTCATTTACGTTTAACTCGTTAAGACAAACGGTTATTGGCAGCCGCCCGATAAATTCAGGTATCATTCCATATCGTATAAGATCATCAGGATGAATATTGTCAAAAAGTTCCTTCATGCTGCGAGCTTTCTTTTCATGATATTCCGCGCCAAATCCCATAGGATGTTCAACGATACGCTTTTCAATATACTTATCCAGACCAACAAACGCTCCACCGCAAATAAACAAGATATTTGTCGTATCTATGCGGATGAGCTCTTGATTCGGATGCTTTCGTCCTCCCTGCGGCGGTACTGATGCCGTTGTGCCTTCAATAATTTTTAACAACGCCTGTTGAACGCCCTCGCCGGAAACATCCCTCGTAATGGAGACATTTTCACCTTTGCGTCCGATCTTATCAATCTCATCAATGTAAACTATCCCGCGTTCTGCAGCAGCTATATTCCCATTTGCATTCTGAATCAATTTTAACAAAATATTTTCGACATCTTCACCAACATATCCTGCCTCAGTAAGCGTTGTTGCATCAACAATGGCAAATGGCACCTTTAGTTTACGGGCAAGCGTTTTTGCAAGCAATGTTTTTCCTGTGCCTGTCGGCCCAATCAGCAATACATTTGATTTTTCAATTTCTACATCATCCGGATTTCCCGCTGGATTCGCTATGCGTTTGTAGTGATTGTATACGGCGACAGAAAGCGCTTTTTTTGCGTCATCTTGGCCTATGATAAACTGATCAAGATATGCTTTTATATCTATAGGGCGTGGAATATCGCCTGTAAATTGCATGGCAAGATCATGTTCTTCTTCCATTAAGATTTTTTGACAAACATCAACACATTCATCACAGATAAATATATTTTCCGGTCCGGAAATTATTCTCCGAACCATATCACCGCTCTTTCCGCAGAAAGAACAAATTCTATCAAAATTTGACGACGAGCCTGTTCTAAGTTTAGCCATACGACCTTCCTAATCTGTTTTCTCTATTTCTTTTTCTCTACGAACCAAGATTTTATCAGCTATGCCGTAATCACGGGCATCTTCCGCCGGCATATAAAAATCACGTTCCATATCTTTGGCTATATTCTCCGGTGTTTTACCGGTATGTTTAGCAAAATATTCTATAGTAAGTTTTTTTAGACGAAGAATTTCCTTTGCCTGAATGCCGATATCCCGCGCTTGTCCCTGAGCGCCGCCCCAAGGCTGATGAATAAGAACACGTGAAGAAGGCAACAACATTCGCTTGTCTTTTGCGCCAGCAGTTAGAATCAATGCAGCCATGCTGGCCGCCTGGCCTACGCAGATAGTTTGCACATCGCATTTAACATATTGCATTGTGTCATAAATAGCCAGCCCCGCCATAACAGAGCCGCCCGGGGAATTTATATAAAGACTAATATCTTTTTCCGTATCCTGCCCGTCTAAAAACAGCAGTTGAGCTACAATTAGATCGGCGGCAACATCCGTAATCTCACCGTCAAGGAAGACAATTCTATCTTTCAACAGCCGAGAGTATATATCATAAGAACGTTCACCCATCCCTGTCTGTTCAACAACAATAGGAACGAGGTTATTCATTTGTTCATGCATAGTTCTAAATTAAGCATTTTCTGAAAATAAATCCAGATATTTTACTTTTTTTCCTTTTTTTATTGTGTTCTTTGCCATCAAAAGTTCAAATAGTTTCTTTTCTTTAAGCGCGCGCGTACGTTCTTCTAAAAGCCGGCCATTTTTTTCAAACATTTCTTTGATTTTTGCAATATCCTCACCTGATTCATTGGCAAATTGCATATAGTCCGCTTCTAAATCTTCGCTCTTAACTTCAATATTGGTAATTTTAAAAAGCTCTTCCATAACAAGGCCATTTTTCAATTGGCTTTCCGTCTTTGCTCTGAGCAAATCAGCAAAATTTTTATTGCTTTCAAGCCAATTACCAAGACCATTTGGTGGAACATATCCCGTTTCACGGTAAATTTCTCTTTCCATCTGACTATAAATCATTGATTCCGGCAAATCAATTTGCGCGGATTCGGCAATTTTTCGTAAAATAGCTTCCTTTTTCAGAAATTCAATCCTATTTTGAATATTTTCCTGTAATTTTTCCTGAATACTTTTTTTCAAATCATCAAGAGTTTTGAATTTTTCATCAATATCCTGAGCAAAATCATCATCCAAATCCGGTAATTCTTTCTTTTTTACAGCTTTAACTTTTACACGAATTTTCTTAGTTTTACCAGCCAATTCATTGTAATTAAAATCCGCAGCAAAGGTTTTGCTAAATTCACGCTGTTCGCCAGATTTCATTCCAGTAATTTCATCGTCAAATTCATAAATATTACGGCTCGTGCCGATTTCAAATACAAATCCTTCCCGCTCAGAACCAGTCAAGATTGTATCATCTTCAGCAAGTTCGCAGTAATCCACCGTAACAACATCGCCTTTTCGCGCCGCTTCTCCGGCTTCCCGGTCGATTATAATGGCATTGCGCTCGCGTACCGCTTCAAGTTCCCGCTGAATATCGTCTTTAGTAATTTCGGCCTCGTTTACAGTAACCTCGATATTCTCCCATTTCTGAATTTTTACTTCAGGGAAAATATCATATTTTACCGAAAATTCAAGTTCTTTTTCCAAATCAAGAACCGGATTACCCTCCAGTTCCGGATCAGAAAAAGACAGCGGCAACAAATCCTTTGAAAAATCCTCCGCCGAAAACAAGCTTTTTATTGTCTCTCCAATTATGGAATTCAGCGAATCCTCTTTAAGAGATGATCCTGCCTTACGCTCAAGCACTTCCCGCGGCACCTTACCCCGCCTGAACCCCGGAATTTGCAAGTTCTTTAGAACATCATCTACGTGTTTTTTGTATTCAGCCTGAATCTCATCTTTCTTGAGCGTAACAGTCATCCGCACCGCCGAATGTTCAAGCCGTTTGATTTCTTTGATTTCTGCCACAATATTCCCCGTCGCTTCTATAATTAAGCGGGAAACGGGAGTCGGACCCGCGACATCCACCTTGGCAAGGTGGCGCTCTACCACTGAGCTATTCCCGCGCTTTTTTGAATTTTATCATATCTTTAATAATACGTCAAGAGAAGAGCGCGCAAACAAAAAAGTAATTAAAAAGACCATTGCATCTTATTTTTCAATCTTAATGTAAAATAATGTACAGAAAACATTATAGTCAACTTGAAAATTATATCTATTTACTTTATCATGAATCTAGCTATGCGATTGTTTTCAAGATTGGTGGTTTTATCTTGTTTTTTCCTCTCTGGTTGTAATACAATAATGAATGCAATGCTGGATCCGGTCGAGAAAGGGGGAAGATTACTTGACGGCAGCGCTTTTGCATTCAAAACCGATGCCTTATGGCTGCCTCTTACGGAAAGCGACATAGAAGTTCGTTACAGCAGCGACAAAAAAGGAGAAAAAGTCGTCATTTTTACATCAAATTCGCTTCCGTATCTTACGTTTTATGGAACAATACCGGATTCATACGGAATTTTTTTTGTAACGAAGATGCATTTTCTCGCGGGGAATTACGGCGGCTGGAATGAATACGATATTGACATCTCAGGCAGAGGCAGATTAAGGGTATTTAATAATCAAAACGCCGCATTTACTTTGCTGGACACTATTGAGAAAGGAACAATAATCAGCGGAAAAATTCGCAGAGAGAGTACAAGACTAACCGGAGAACAAGCGCTTATCGCTCTGCAAAACCGCGCGGAACGTATTCAGGCATTAGTTGACTGGATGCATGAATCAGCGCTGGAGAGCGGCGCTGTACATTTTGCCAATCAAACTGAATTTGAAAATTATTGGAAGCCGCGCCTTTTTCCCAAAAATAAACTTGAACGGCGGACTGCGCCCCAAATGCCTTCAAAATTGGAAAGCGCCCGTCAAGAAGGCCATATTCTTTCAGACTGGGAAGAAGCGTCATCATGGATATATATTTATTACGACTGGAAAAAGATGACTTCGGTTTTACACAATGAAGTTATGTTAATAAAAATTAAATAAGAGGATTTTATGAACAACACAGCAGAAAGTATGTCTCTTTTTGAATTATTTAGTATGGGCGGTATTTTTATGTGGCCGCTGCTTTTATTTTCCATATTAACAATCTCACTCTCGCTTGAAAGAATAATATTTATTTTCTTTCGATGTAATCTGCAGGTTAATGATTTGAAAGAAGAAGCACAACGCTTATTAAGCGAAAATGATTTTAACGGCGCAAGACGTTTTTTAAAGAAAAGACGAAAAAAAAGTATGGGCGCGCGCGTACTTTACACCTTGTTTGAACATCCAAATCTTTCTGAACACCGGCTTGAAAAGACTGCAGAGACTGAAGCGTTAACCTGTATCAATACGCTGGAAAACGGGTTTGATCTTCTTGCCGCGCTTGGATCTCTTGCTCCTATTACAGGCTTTTTAGGCACCGTTTCAGGCATGATAGGAGCATTCAAATCCATTGCCGAGGCTACAGACGTAAATGCGCAGATAGTTGCAAACGGTATTTATGAAGCGCTCATAACAACAGTATTTGGCCTTATCATAGCTATTATAGCTATGGTATCAAGCTCTCTCTTGAGTCATGTCGTAGATAGATTTGCAAATAATATTGAAACAAGCTGTTCCGAAATAATCGCGGATTTGGTATCCAATGAAACTTAGAAGAACAAAACGCGGTCTTTTTGATTCAGGTTCTGCATTAAGTGACATAGCGTTTCTCCTTATCATTTATTTTATTGTAATCGCGGGTTTTAACATTAACAAAGGTTATCTTATGAATCTTCCTGAAAAAGATTCAACGCGGTTTTTATTACAGAACGATATATTACGATATGAATTAAATGATTCAGGTAAAATTATTTTTATGGGAGAAGAAATAAACAAAGAATATGTTGAACGCGATATAGCCGCTGCGGTAAAAAAACATCCAAATCTTGCTGTGCTTCTTACGATTTCACCTATGGCTCCGTGGCAGAATGTTGTTTCATTTGTTGAAATTGCGGAAAAACTTTCAGTAGATTCATTCTCTTTTAAAATGATGAATACTACAGAAATGTAGCGCGGGAACAAGCAAGAAAAAAATGAAACTTAAAAGAAAGCGTGGAATATCAACAATACCTACTAACGCAATGTCAGATGTTGCATTTCTTTTGTTAATATTTATTATGCTAGTTGCACTGATAAATTACCGCAAAGAAGTAAAGATTGACTATCCTGAAGCGAGGCAATCTGTTTCAAAAGTCAGCGAAAAAAAAAATCTTGAAATTTGGATAAATTACAATGGAGAAACATTTGTTGACGGGAATCCAGCTTCGCTGAACGCTATTCAAAATATCGTTGATAATCTATATAGAAACGCGCCCGATACCAGAATTCATATTATTGCTGACAAAAACACGCAATTTAAAAATGTAAATAAAGTTTTAGAGATACTCCAGCTTTTAGAATATCGTGTAGTATCTTTTGTGGTAAAAGATGAAAAGTAAACCCGCGCACAATATTGTTGTATTTATTGCCGTTGCAGCATTTCATATAATAGCGCTTCTTTTTATTGCATTTAATGTCCAAGTTGGGCCGCAAGCGCAATCTGAATACGCCGATGTAATGAAGCTTGTTGATATACAGGAAGCGCCGCAAACGCCGCCAGAACCATCAGTACAGCAAAACATAACAGAAGCGATTGCAGAAAATATGATCGAAACCGATACTCTACCGGATATTGTCGCCACTGCTCCTTCCGCAGTTCCCTCCGCAGCAGAAGAATATATCTCACAAAGCAAAGTATCCATAATGCCTAAATTTAATGAAAAATCAATTCTTTCAAAACTTGTGTATCCTCCAATTGCACAGCGCTCAGGCATTACTGAAGGAAGAGTTTTGCTGGAATTATTTGTAAATAAACAGGGATTTGTAACACGAATTAATATTCTGAAAGAAGAACCGTCCGAACGCGGTTTTGGGGAAGCTGCCGTGCGGGCATTTACCGGAATACAGGCAACCCCTGCAGAATCAAATGGACAGATTGTCGCCGTCCGGATTCGTTATCCTGTACGTTTTCAGTTGAAATAGCATTATAAACGCACGGCGTTTTTACAGGAAATTATCATGAAAGGCGTTATTTTTATCGGAGGAGATTCACCTCGACCGGTTATTTGCCGGAAACTCGCGCAGGATGCGTATATAATTATTGCTGCGGATTCCGGTCTTATCGCCGCGGAAGCAGCCGGAATTAAACCAAATTGGATAATAGGCGATATGGATTCGCTTGAAGACAAGGATCTGCTTGAAAAATATCCGCCGGACATTATTCTTCAATATCCTGTTGATAAAGATTTGACAGATACTGAACTTGCCTGCGAATTCCTCTTCAATAAAAATTGTAATAAAATAACGCTGATTGGCGGGGGCGGAGGCAGATTAGCGCATATTATGGCATTACTTGCAATGTTTGAAAGAGAGCTTTGTCCGGTAAGATGGAGAACGGCAAATGAAGATATTTTTTTGTTAAAAGAAGCCGGTAAATTTAACGTTGATTCCGGTACAATGATTTCCATATTTCCGGCAGGACAAGGACCGTGGAATGTAACAAGCAAGAATTTAAAATGGAAACTAGACGATTTAGTATGGAGCCGCGGATATTTTGGCATTAGTAATACAGCACTTAAAAAAAATATTTCCATAGACGTTATACAAGGCGCTTTTTTGCTGATTATTGAATATAAACCTGATATGCGTTAAGGCTAACTTAAATCTAGTATTTACAGTTATAATCCTATAAAATAGTAGAGAAAGTATAAATTTTGCAAAGGAATTGAAAATGGATTTTTCACCTGTTTTAATTTCAATAAAAACCGCAGCTGCGGCAATTTTTATTACATTCTTCCTAGGCATTACAATTGCAGCGCTCATTACTGATGTTAAAAACAACCATATAAAAAAATTAGCTGATGGAATATTTGCACTGCCTTTGGTTTTGCCGCCTACAGTAGCAGGATTTTTTTTACTGCTTATTTTTGGCGTTGAAGGCCCCGTGGGAAAACCTCTTTTGGAATTTTTTGCTGTAAAAATTGTTTTTTCATGGGAAGCAACGGTGCTCGCTGCTGTTACTATTTCATTCCCGCTGATGTACCGGTCTGCGCGCGGAGCATTTGAACAAATTGATCCTGTATTTGCTTATGCAGCGCGCACGCTTGGTATGAGCGAACAACGCATTTGGCTTCGTGTTATACTGCCGCAAGCCATGCCAGGTATCGCTGGAGGAGGCGTACTTGCATTTGCACGCGGACTTGGCGAATTTGGCGCAACAGCAATGATCGCCGGCAATATCGCCCAAAAAACACGTACACTGCCCCTTGCAATTTATTCTGAAACTGCAGCGGGAAATCTTGATACAGCATTAAATTATGTTGTGATTATTACACTCGTTTGCTTTATCATAGTTACAGTGATAAATTATTTTTTAGACATAAAATAAGCGTTATATGATTATATGCAATATACAAAAAAAACTTTCAAAGAATTTCTCACTTAACATATCTTTTAAAACATCCGGTGAATTCTGTCTTGGAATACTCGGTGCATCAGGATCCGGAAAGAGTATGATACTAAAATGTATAGCCGGCATTGAAAAACCGGACAAAGGTTTTATTAGTATCGATGATTCAATTCTATTCGATTCTGAAAAAAAAATAAATCTTAAGCCGCAAGAACGCCGTACCGGATATTTATTTCAAAATTACGCGCTTTTTCCAACAATGTCCGTATTAGAAAATATCATTGCGCCGTTAAATTTTCCACGAGAAACGAAACTTAAAACAGCGCACTATTGGATGGAAAAACTTGATTTATGCGGATTAGAACAAAATCTGCCCGGAAAACTATCAGGCGGGCAGCAACAGCGTGTCGCCATTGCGCGGATGCTGATATGCAAACCTAAATCGGTGCTTTTTGACGAGCCGTTTTCTGCCCTCGATACTAACCTGCGTGAATATATGCAGCTTGAATTCACGGAATTTTTACGAAGCGGCGTCTTTAGCAATGCAATACTTGTAACACATTCAAGAAACGAAGCATTCAAACTGTGTAATGAAATCATAATCATAGATAATGGAAATATCATTATTCAGGGAGACTCTCAGACTGTTTTTCAAAATCCGCAGACTGTCCGTGCCGCCGAAATTACCGGCTGCAAAAACATTTCTAGAATACGCCGCATATCAGAAAAAGAAATTGACGCAATCGATTGGGGAATAAAACTATATACACATCATCCTGTTTACAAAAATATAACACATGCAGGAATTAGGGCGCATAATATTATGGTTGCTGATAGCAAGGGTTATAATGAAATTGACGTCAATCTTATCCGCGAAATACCGGAGTTGTTTGAAACCACCGTAATTTTTGTCAACTCGTCAGTCTCTGGAGCAAAAGAAATATACTGGAAACACCCGCGCAATAATTTTAGTGCTGGTACCGGTCTGCCGCAAAAACTTTTTTTCCCGCCGGAAAGCATACTGCTGCTTTCTGAAATAGATTCTTAACCGAACTCCGCTGGAAAAATTTTAGACAGAAAAATTTTTATGAAAGCGGTTCTACATTAAAACTGAATTCCGAGCTGTTCCAGTCAACGTAACAAACGCCGCCTTCGGTAAGCCGTCCGAACAGTACTTCATCAACAAAGAAAGATTTTATTTTTTCCTCAATAACTCTGCTTGTATTGCGCGCACCAAATTCTTTTGAATAACCTTCTTCAGATAAACGCCGCACTGCCGCATCTGTAATCTTCAGTGATACTTTTTTTTCGGCAAGCTGTGTTTTGAACAAATCCAATTCTTTTTCAACAATAGAAACCATAATTTCCGGCGAAAGATGATTAAAACTGACTACTGCATCAAGCCGATTCCGAAATTCAGGAGTAAAAATCTTTGCTACGGCCTCATCCACAGCAGATCCTTGATCTACTACACGTTCACCAAATCCTAAAAGATTCTTGCCAATGTCACGCGCGCCTGCATTACTCGTCATGATTATCACAGCATTGCGAAAATCCGCCTTGCGCCCATTGTTATCAGTCAGCGTCGCATAATCCATAATTTGCAACAAAATATTGTAAATATCAGCGTTCGCTTTTTCAATTTCATCAAGCAGCAACACACAATGCGGCTGTTTACGCACAACATCAGTAAGCAAACCGCCTTCCTCATAACCAACATAACCCGGAGGCGATCCAATAAGCCGCGAAACTGCATGTTTTTCCTGATACTCACTCATATCAAAACGATGCAATGAAACGCCAAGAAGATTCGCAAGCGAACGGGCAAGCTCCGTCTTGCCAACTCCGGTAGGCCCAGCAAATAAAAAACTAGCAATCGGCTTGTCAGGGGCGCGGAATCCGGCGCGGCTGCGTTTTACCGCTTTGACTACCGCATCACACGCAATATCTTGTCCAAAAACGCAGACTTTCAATTTATCAGTAAGATAACGAAGTTTATCACGCTCGCTTTCACCCACCGATTTTTCCGGTATTTTCGCTATACGCGCCACAACCGTTTCAACAGCAGCTAAATCTATTTTTATTACTTCACTGCTGTCCGCGCCGGTTTCTGATTTTTCTTTAAGAGCTATTTCGTCTAGAGCGCTGCCGGCACGGCGTTCTTCTTTCCAAACTCCAATCCGCGCGAACGCTCCCGCTTCATCAATAACATCAATAGCCTTGTCAGGAAGACGGCGTTCACTAATAAACTGAGATGAAAGCCGCACTGCGCCATCTATCGCCTCATCAGTATAAATGACCCTGTGATAATCTTCATACTTTGATTTAAGGCCATCAAGTATTTTTTTCGCATCTTCTTCGGAAGGTTCGCAAACATCTATTTTTTGAAACCGGCGGGCAAGCGCACGATCCTTCTCAAAATATTTTTTGAATTCTTCATGAGTCGTAGAACCAATGCAGCGTACCTTACCGGATGTAAGCGCTGGTTTTAACAGATTTGATGCATCAAGAGCACCGGATGCCGATCCAGCACCGACAAGGGTATGAATTTCATCAACAAATAATATTGCCCGCTCTTTTTTAAGAACTTCTTCAAGAACTTTCTTTACCCGTTCCTCAAAGTCGCCGCGGTATCTGGTTCCAGCCACAAGCGCGCCCATATCCAGCGAAAAAACTGACGCTCCCTGTAAAACTGGAGGTACGTTATCAGCCGCTATTCGCTGTGCAAGCGACTCGGTTATTGCCGTCTTCCCAACGCCGGAATCTCCGACATGCACAGGATTGTTTTTTGAACGGCGGCACAAAACCTGAACAGTGCGTTCAATTTCGTTTTCCCGTCCAATAACAGGATCAAGAAGGTTTTCTTTGGCAAGCGCGGTAAGATCCGTGGTAAAACGTTCCAATGCGGATTTTTTGTACTTTGTTTTAGCGCCTTCCTCGTCAGCTTCCTTAACATCAGCCTGTTTGTTTTCTCCAGGAGGATAGCTTCTGATAAATGAATATGAACGTTCATCTTCACCTTCATAACCATGTGCAAGTGTTCGCAATAATTCCAGTCTTCGGATACCGGATTTTCGCAAATAGTACGCGCAATAGTTTTGCTCTTCATCATAAAGTGAGACCAAAATATCAGCAACATCTATAATCTCACGCTGGCTTGTTTTTGATTGAATCACGGCGCGCTCAAGCACGTTAGTAAACCCGACAGTCTGAGTCGGCTCGCGATCAATCACAGGAATCTTCTGCTCAAAAAAAATTTCAACACCCGTTTTTATCGTATTAAGATTTGCTCCACATGCGGTTAAAAGCCCTTTTACTTCATCGAATGCAAGCGCTGCGTAGAGAATATGCTCCGGCGTTATATACTCATGATGGCGTATACGCGCTTCGGTATACGCAGCGTTGATTATAGCTTGCGCATGTCGGCTAATTTTCATAGCATCCCCATCTGTCCAAAATCACACCTCTTCTACTATACATTTAAGCGGAAATCCGTTCTTTTCCGCAAGATCATGCACTTGCGCAGCTTTGGTCTGCGCAATATCAAATGGATATAGGCCTACAACACCGCGCCCTTTTTCATGAACATCTAACATAATACACTCGGCATCTTTCACATTCTTATGAAAGACAATCATTAATACATTTACCACAAAATCCATTGTTGTATAATCATCATTAAGAAGAACCACCCGGTAATCTTCAGGCTCCTTAAGCTTCTCCTTCTTACGCGTCGCAAAATCAACCGAATTCTCCATCTACCATAAATTTGCCTGTTATTAACGTCATTGTCAAGCACAGTTTGAGACCTCCATAGAACCGTATTTCTTCTAAACCGGATGGCGCAGAACAGCTCATTTCACCTCTACTTTCTTTACAATCTTATTAGAAAGACGTATGCCGGCTGCCTTAATGCCTTTTACAGCAAAATTATGCGCCTTAAACTCCTCCTCAAGAATTTTGAGACGCGGTTTAGGCAGATAACGCAGCTTAAAACTGAATTTATCTTTTGTGGATACAAACAACACATCAGTTTTGTCTGGTACAAAACTGTATTCTTTATTCATAATCCAACCTTCTATAACAAAACGTTTAATAAAGGCAAGTTTTGATTCCTTATTACAATAAATAACGGTAAAAATTGTTCGTGCAAGCGCTTCTTTGTCGGCAATACCCAACCACCATGCTTTTTCACCAACAAACACTTTTTCCTGCAAATCCTGAACAATCCATGAACCATTACCGCGCACGATAAGAATTCTATCAAATGACGAAACTTTAGCGACGACTTCTCCCGTAATGGAGGTACCTGCATAACCTGTTTTTTTGTCATATCTTAGTTCAATATCTTTTTTGATAATTTCTTTTACATCAATTTTTTCAAAATTGCATATTTTTGTACGCCGTTCTCCCCGGCAAAAATCATCGTTAGCTTTAATCTTTGCAGCAAGTCCATCAATAAATGATATTGCATACGCAATTTTGTTTTTAAGATGCGTGTTAATTTCTTTTATGCGGATTTTAATTTCTTCCATTTCAGTACGCGCACGATTTATATCATAAAGAGAAATGCGCCTAATCGGAATTTTAAGAAGATGATCAACGGCATCTTCGCTGATAGTCTGGACACCGGTTTCCTTCATAAACGGAATAAAACCCTTAATAACGGCTTTTACAACAGATTCAGCCGTTTTTTGATTCTCAACAGTTTTATAAATGCGTTCTTCGACGAAAATACGCTCTAATGTACGCAGATAAAGTTTTGTTTGTAATTCATTTTTTTCAATCTCAAGCTCTTGTACAAGCACATTAACAAGTTGTTTCGCATGATACTTGATTACCTCGCTTACCGCCATTACGCAGGGGAATCCATCTTTAATCACCAGTAAATTGCATGAAATACTCTGTTCACATTCAGTCCATGCGAACAGGGCATCCACCGTTTCTTCAGAATATACACCACGCGCAAGCTTTATTTCGATCTCAACTTTATCGGTAGTATAATCTTCAACAGACTGAATTTTGATTCTTCCGGTTCTTGCTGCGGCTTCTATGCTTGATATAATGCTTTCCGTTGTTGAACCAACAGGCAGCTCACGAATTACTATGCGTTTAGGATCGCTTGTATCAAGCTTTGCGCGCACAAGCACTTTGCCGATACCATCATTATACCCTGAAACATCAATAAACCCGCCAGTAGGAAAATCAGGATACAATGTGAATTCTTTGCCGGCAAGGGCAGCTTTTTCAGCTTCCAGCACCTCGATACTATTGTGAGGAAGAATCTTTGTCGACATGCCAACCGCTATGCCTTCCGCACCCATAATAAGAAGAGCAGGAATCTTGGCAGGAAATAGCAGGGGTTCTTTATTACGTCCATCATACGAAGGAACATATTCGGTCAATTTGGGGTTATATAAAACATCACGAACGAACTGCGTTACACGGCATTCAATATATCGTGGCGCAGATGCATTATCACCGGTAAAAATGTTTCCAAAGTTGCCTTGCTTCTCGATAAAATAGTCTTTATTTGCAAGTATAACCAGCGCATCGCCAATTGATGCATCACCGTGCGGATGATATTTCATGCAATGACCGACAACATTTGCAACTTTATGGAATTTCCCATCATCCATTTCAAAAAGAGAATGCAAAATACGTCTTTGCACCGGTTTAAGACCATCTTCAATGTCGGGAATTGCACGATCTTTAATAACATAAGAGGCATATTCAAGAAAATTCTTGTCAAAAATTTGTTTAATATAGGCCATTATGTCCTATTCTAGCGTACGAAGCGTCCTGTGGACAGTAGGTAGAATATATCTTGTCTCCAGCTTTTAATAAATTGTATTCTTGTCGCATTCAAGATAGAATACTGTCCAGAGGAGATAATTATGTTATTACAAGAACTTGGTACGCCGATTGCCGAACTTTATAAAAATATTCTTGAAACTTGGGGGCGTCTTTGAATCTGCTGATTTTGCAGGTAAAATAGCCGTTCTTGAGGCAAAAACCGCTGATACCGGTTTCTGGAATGATTCTACTGCGGCAGAAAAAACAATGTCGGAACTGAAAGCTTTAAAACTTCGTTACGAACCGTGGAAACAGTTAAAATCCAGCATAGAAGATCTTTTTGCTCATCTTGAACTTGCAAATGACGCAAAAGATGAAAGCGAGGCGGCTGAAATAGAAACGGAATTTTCAGCAATAAGCAAAAAATACGAAAAACAAAACATAATAGAACTTATGCCGGGTGAAGTAGATTCGGCAGGATGCTTTTTAACGGTGCACAGCGGCGCAGGCGGTACGGAAGCATGTGATTGGGCAGGAATGCTTTACCGCATGTATTTTCGCTGGGCGGAACGCAAAGGATTTTCTATTGAGGAAGAAGACAGACTGGAGGCTGAGGGCGGAATCAAAAGCGTTACAGTAAAAATCGACGGCCCTTACGCGTATGGAAGCCTTAAAGGAGAGAGCGGAGTACACCGCCTTGTACGTATTTCGCCTTTTGATGCGAATGCGCGCCGCCATACAAGTTTTTCGTCAGTTTATGTGTTTCCACAACTTGATGACTCGATTGATATTGAAATAAAACCCGAAGATCTGCGCGTAGATACCTACCGTTCTGGCGGCGCGGGAGGCCAGCATGTAAACAAGACAGACAGTGCAGTGCGCTTTACACACTTGCCTACAGGAATTGTCGTTGCTTGTCAGAACGAACGCAGTCAAACAAAGAACCGCGCTATTGCTATGGCTATGCTGCGGGCACGGCTTTACGAGCATTACCGGCAGGAAAAAGAAAAAGAAAATGAACGTTTCGCGCAGGAAAAAAAGGATATTTCATGGGGAAATCAGATTCGTTCTTATGTTTTTCAGCCGTATACGCTCGTAAAAGACACTCGCACAAAAGAAGAAGCCGGTAATATTGCCGCCGTTATGGACGGAGACATAGATCAGTTCATTGAAGGCTATCTCAAATTTGCATGGAAAAACCAAGATGCCGGCGCAAATGGGTAGACTATTTTGCAGTAAATAATAACACTGGCCGGCTCTTTTCTATAATCTGCGCCGCGCTGTAAAGACAATCAGCGCTTATACAAAAGCCCAGATGACTTGTATAAGCGCTGATACGAGGGTTTTACTTAGGCTGTGCAATGATTTTTTTTAGCGCCGGATTTTTTTCTAAATCTTTCTCAATACCTGCAGCGCGCGATTTGTTTACATAATCTTTACTTTCAAATGAATACTTGAATTTAGTATGTACATCGTAAGTTCCTTCAAGCAGGGCATGCGCGTCTTCCGTCATGACAAGCTCCTCATCCGTAGGAATTACCATAATCGGAATTGCGGAGTTATCCCTTGAAATATATGATTCAGCATTTCGCGTACGCGCCAAATCGTTTTTTTCAGGATCAATTACAAAACCAAGTTTTTCAAGCCCCTTACAGAATTTTATACGCATAAAGCTGGCAAATTCTCCAACGCCAGCAGTAAAAACAAGAGCATCCACATTGCCTTCTAACGCGGCAAAATAAGAACCGATGTATTTACGCAGACGATACGCCTCTATGTCTTGAGCAAGCGCCGCGCGCGCATCTCCTTCACCAACAGCATTATTTACATCGCGTCTATCGGTAAATTTCTCAGTAATTCCCAAGAGGCCGGATTTTTTATTTAAGGTATTTTCCATTTCGCCGGGTTTCATGCCCGATTTATTCATGACATAAAATGGGAGCGCCGGATCCATATCTCCAGAACGAGTACCCATCACAAGACCTTCAAGTGGCGTAATGCCCATAGAAGTATCAAAAGAACACCCGTTCTTTATTGCGTTAATCGATGCGCCATTACCAATGTGGCAGACGATCAAGTTTATTTTCAGCGGATCCTTACCCAGCAAAACCGCCGCGCGTTTTGTAACATAGAGAAACGATGTCCCATGAAATCCATAACGCCGCGCGGCATATTTTTTATACCATTCATACGGAATTGCATACAGGTATGAAGTTTCCGGCATGGTCTGATGCCAAGCCGTATCCATAACCGCACAATGCGGAATATTGGGCAGCACCTTTTGCGCGGCCTCTATACCCATGATATTTGCCGGATTATGTAATGGAGCAAGGTCTTTTACTTCATCTATGGTTTTCAATACTTCAGGAGTTATGATCACCGACTTAGTAAATTTTTCTCCTCCCTGAACAACGCGATGCCCTACAACTTTAATCGCGTTCATATCAGAAATAACGCCGTATTCTTTATCCGTGAGCGTCTTTATAATAAGATTTACTGCATCCGTGTGATTTGGGCAGTCCTGTTTTAAGGTGAGTTCGCTCTTTCCTTTAGCGCGATGTTCTATCCATGAACCCGAAAAAGTAACTTTTTCCACAACACCGACAGCCAAAACGTCCTTGACATCCCAATCATAAACCTGATATTTTGCGGAAGAAGAACCGCAGTTTAACACCAAAATTACCATAATATCCTCCGAAGTAAATTATACCTGATTTTATCTAATAATCACATCTAATACAAGATGGAAGGCGCACACAGGATGTCATCGTTTAAAATCTATTTTCAGAAAAATATATTGACAATTTTCAATAAATCAGCATAATAAATCAGCCTAAAATCCAAAATATAGATTATTAAGGGATTACAAGATGAGTGATGTTGAGTTCAGAGAAAAAGCTCCCGATGAAGCTTTTTGTTCATCGTGCGGCTCTATTATCAAGAAAGAGGCGGAGATTTGCCCAAAATGCGGCGTAAGGCAGAAGGCCGCGCCGGCCTCTGCAAATGTAACCACAGACTGGCTTGCCCTGTTGCTGCTGTCTATTTTTCTGGGGCAGTTCGGTATAGACCGGTTCTACGCCGGTAAAATCGGGACAGGCATACTTAAACTAATTACGGTCGGCGGCTGCGGAATTTGGTGGCTTATCGATCTGATTATGATAATCTGCGGGAAATTTACCGACTCACACGGAAACATCATACGGAAAGATGCGTAACAACAGAACGGATCTGTCATTACGCGCTTCGTGGACGGCGGATATGCGCTGCCGTAAATTCTTTGCGGTAATTGTTCTAGGGCTGCTATTCTATTGTGTACCGAAATCATACATGGACGGCGGATTTCCGCTGTGCTTGTTTCGGCTGCTGTTAAACAAGGAATGCCCAGGATGCGGAACAACGAGGGCTGTATGGTCTGCCATGCATCTTAAATTTAATCAAGCATACGAATATAATAAGATGATAGTATTATCTTTCCCGTTACTGGCAGGATGTATAACAAAATGGATATTGATAAAGAAGTAAAAAGACGGTATAATTCCTTAAAAGAAATATTGATAATGAAGAAATCTCTTGGAATACTTGCGTTATTGTTCTGTATGAACACCGCGGCGTTTTCTCTGTCCGAATCATGGCTTTTCGCCGGCTTTGAATACGGGAATTCTTTTGAGAAAATCATGATGGACGGCCAAAAGATAGAACCTGATATAGCCGCGCCCGGATTCGCCGCCGGTTTCTTTCTGTTTTGGGATGCTGTAGGCGTTATTATACTCCTTGAATTTTTATTTCCCCAGAACGTTTCGCTGCTCAAAGATCAATATACTTATAATTTCCAGCTTGCTTATATTGCCGGGCCGGCGTTTCAATTTGGTTTGAATGAGCGGATGAAAATAACGCTGGGCGCTGGATTCGGTTCGGTACAGACATTCGGGAAATACGGCGGCGCGTCTTTGTTAAATTCCAATTACGGAATAGGCGGAGACGCCGGCTTTGTATACAGCGTAACCCCGCGTATGTATATAAACGCAGGAACGGCGGCCTCTTATCAATTCACAAATCTGGCAACGCTGAATACAGGAAAAAATGAAAAAACTGAACGGTCAAAAAATTACTCCATGATAAGTTTGAGACCGTATATCCGTATTGGATATATATTTAAATCAAAACTAGGAACAAATTGAAATGAAGAAAGTTATAGACTCCGCCCGTCTACACAAACGGCTGCGCGTTATTCTAGGACACATTAAGGCCATCGACAAAATGCTTGACGACAACATTCCCTGCGACAACATTCTTACGCATATAAACGCCGTCAAAAAAGCCGTGCACAAGGCCGGTCAAGCCATCTTGGAGCGGCATCTCCAGAACTGCGTCAAGGACGGCATAAAACACGGCAACGCCGATAAAACTGTAGCCAGTTTTTCCAAAGCCATCGAGCAGTTTTCCCGCTTGTAAGCCGGTCGAG
>JAITHJ010000040.1 GCA_031280035.1 Spirochaetaceae bacterium
GAGCTGGCGCTGCTGCGAAGATCGAATATCGGCTTTATCTTTCAGGCGTACAACCTGATTCCCGTGCTGACGACGCTCGAAAACGTATCATTCCCGCTGACCCTTTTGGGCGTGGGCAAAAAAGAAGCGCGGGAACGCTCGCTTGCCGCGCTGCGGGATGTGGGGCTTGAGGGCATGGAAAACCGCCGCCCCAAAGAAATGTCCGGCGGCCAGCAGCAGCGCGTCGCTATCGCCCGCGCCCTCGTCAAGAAGCCAAGCCTTATCCTCGCCGATGAGCCGACCGCGAATCTTGATTCCAAGATAGGGCGCGAGATTCTGGAGCTTATGACCTCGCTTAACAAAAGCGCGGGCGTAACGTTTATTTTTTCCACGCACGACGCGATGGTTATGGACTTTGCCCGCCGGCTTGTTATCCTGCGGGACGGGCTTATTGAACGCGAAGAGCGGAAGTGAGGCGGCATGACTTTTTCAAGTATCTATGAACTTAAAAGAATGGCGCTGCGTAATTTGGCGCGGCACAAGGTCAAAACAATCCTCTCTGTTCTGGCTGTTACGATAAGCGTAACGGTGTACATCGTGATGGACGGCTGGATTGAGGGAATGACGATAGATTCGCTGCGGAACCTTGTAAATTACGAGACCGGCGCGGCAAAACTGCAGACCAAAGCCTATTTTGAAAAGCTCGACGACAAGCCCATGTATGAAAACTTTACTGACTGGGAGCGCTATGCCGCCGCGCTGGATAAAGAAGGCTACGTCAGCACTCCGCGCTTTGTTTTCGCGGGGACGCTGTACAGCGATTCCGGCTCGGCTCCGGTTGAGTTTAACGGCATAGAGCCGGAAACGGACGGCGCGCTCATGCATCTTTCCGGCACGGTGGAGTTCGGGCGCTTTATTAAAGAAGATGAGTTTGCGATTCTTTTGGGAAGCGTGACGGCGGAAAAGCTCAAAACCGGCATTCCTACACGCCCCACAAAGTTTGAGCTGGAAAACGACATCCTTCCCACGCTGCCTGAGGCCGAACAGTCTTTTGTCCGCTCGCTTTACACGCAGGCGGAGGTAAAAAAGCCCGGCGCCTTTGCCAAAAAAGAGACGGAGCTTGCCGAAGGCGACGCCCGCTTTATCTTGCGCAAGGATTTGGGCGCGGCGGAGCTTGACAAATACTGGAAGCTGCTTGCCGAAACAGGCCGGATGAATCTTCAGATTGCTGCCGTCATTGACATAAAAGCCCCGCCGGACAGCCTGCGCCGCGAAAAATACGACCTTGACCTGAAGCCTCTGCTTACAGACGCCGAGCGCGGCCTTTTTGAAAAGGCGTACAGCTTTGACGATGTGCTTGACGCATGGATGATAAACACGGATGACGAGGCGCTTCTGGACAGCGTGCTTGCGGCGATGGTTCGCGCTGACTACAGCGGCGCTATCCGCCATGTGAACCAGCTTCTTTCTGTAGAGCTTGCCGGGACGGTCAATTCGCCTGATCCCAAGCTCAATTACAACACCGCCTTCATCCCGCTTGGCGCGTTGCAGGGAGATTCGGGCATGATGCTCTCCGGCGAAGCTACCGAGCTTATCATCCGCAAAAAGGGCGCGCCGGATTCGGCGCTGCCCGGCGCGGACGAGAGCGCGGAGGCTGTCACCGCGGCTATCGAAGCCGGAATCGCCGGAACGCTCCCTGATACGCTGGCCGTCCACGACTGGAAGGCTTACGGCAAGGACGCGCTTGCGGCAGCCGCCGGAGACAACTGGAGCACGCGCATCATGGTTATCATCCTCTTTATCCTCTCTTTTCTTGGCATTGCCAACACGATGCTCCTTGCGATTCTGGAACGGACGCGGGAAATCGGGATGATAAGGGCGCAGGGCATGACAGACGGCGAGCTTCTCTTCACGTTGATGATGGAAGCGGGCCTTGTGGGTCTTATCGGCGCCGCGGCGGGTGTGCTGATAGGCTGCCTAATCACGATACCGATGGTCAATCCCGGAGTAAACTTTGCCGAAATGACCGACGCTATGGGCGGGGACATCGGCTACCGGATAAGCGGCGTATTCCGCTCGGCATGGAATCCGCCCGTAATCATTTTGAGCGGCATTGCCGCCAGCGTTCTTTCGGCTCTGGTGGCGTTCTTTCCGGCAAGGCGGGCGCTTACTATGTCGATTACGGACAGCCTTAGGTTTGAATAGGAGAAGTATGATAACAGCAACAAAAACACGCGGCGGCACAGGAGCGCTTGTAACGATTGCGGCGCGCAACATAACGCGCAACAAGCGCAGGACGGTTATGTGCGTTGTGGCCGCCGGCATTGCGGTATTTTTTACGATTGTGATGCAGGCCATGCTAGGCGGCATGATGAAGGGCATTGAAGATGTGGTTCAGGTGTTTGACACAGGACACGTGAGCATCGCGTCCGCCGAATTTGAAGCGGACAAAGAGTATATGCCCGTGCAGTATCCTGTCGCGGGCGGAAAGAGCGGCGCGGAGCTTGAGGCCGAAGTCCGCGCTATGCCCGGCGTCAAAGCCGTATTCCCGCGCATCACCACGTTTGCGACGCTGCAGGACAGCACGGTAAAGCACGCCCAGCTCTGGGGCATCGACGCCGCGGCGGAAACGGCGCTCAATCATTTTAATCTGACAGAGCGCAGCGACGGCATCACCGAAGGCCGCTATCCGGCGGAGAACTCCAACGAATGCGCCATAGGCGCCGAGATGGCGAAGAAGGCCGGCCTCCGCATAGGCGACACCATCCCGCTCAAGACGGTTTCCGCGCAGTTTTCAGACAAGATGTGGGAGCCTGTCATCACCGGCATCTTCAAGTTCGATTACCTGAAGTTTGACGAAGATGCGATTATCGTGGACTACGAGCGCCTTTCGCGCCTTCTGGTCATGGGCGGGAGCGTCCAGCAGCTCTTCATCTTCACCGAAAAAAGCGAACAAAGCAAAGCGGTTGCGGCCAAACTGCAAACGATGCTTGGGCGCGGCGATGTGGTGCGCGACTGGCGGGATAATTACTTTGTCGCCATGATGCAGCAAAGCCAAATCATCTATTATCTTGTGGAGCTGGTATTCCTGATTGTGGCAAGTTTCCTTATAATCAACACGGTTGTGATGATTATCCACGAGCGCATAAAAGAAATCGGCATGATGGGAAGCCTTGGCATGACGCGGCGCGAAATAGTGCAGGTGTTCTTCTTTGAGGCGCTGTTTTTAAGCGTTCTGGGGGCGCTCTGCGGCGTGGCGCTGGGAGCCGCCGTAACGCTGGCAGGATCGTTCTTCCCGCTGGACTTCGCGGCGATAACAGGCGGCGGCATGAAGGAGTTCCCCGTGTCGAATGTGCTGTATCTGCAATTTTCACCGGCTATTCTGGGCGGCGGCTTCCTCTTTGGAGTGGGGATTACCGCCGTCTGCACCCTCGTGCCCTCGTTAAAGAGCGCGTTTGTTGAACCGGTGGAGGCGCTTCGGAGATGAGAGTGAGCGGCGGGATGCCGGATTCGGCGGGGGCGGGAGAGAGCCGGTATAACGGCCCCGCCGTCAGATCATGATTTCCCGCCCAATGATTTTCTAAAATGACTGGGCGGTTTTCTAAAATGACTGGGCGGTTTTGCAAAATCATTGGGCGGTAATGCAAAATCATTGGGAGGTTTTGCAAAATGACTGGGCGGTTTTCTAAAATGACTGGGCGATTTTGCAAAATGACTGGGCGGTTTTCTAAAATCATTGGGTGATTTTTAGTGGATAGTGAGTAGTAAAATAACTGTATAATAGGAGAAAAACAGAATGAAAAAGGCAATTTTTTTAATGGTAAGCGCGGTAATGACGGCAGCAACGCTGCAAGCGCAGACCGCGGCGGAGCTTTTAAAGCGCGTGGACGATAACGAGGTTACAGGCACGATTGTTTACGAAGGCGAAATGATAATCGATTATCAGAACCGCCGCTACGTCAAAGTAATGAAGGCCTGGGGACGGGGCAACGAAGACAGTTTTGTGGAGTTCACAAACCCTGAGGACAAGGGGACGAAGTACCTCAAAAAGGGGCCGCGCCTCTACGTGTATTCGCCCGACCTTGAAAAACCGGCGCTGATTTCGGGGCACATGCTCAAAGAATCGATGATGGGAAGCGACCTTTCCTACGAAGACACGGTGAACAACGCCACGCTTTCCAGCCGTTACACGCCGGTTATAGCCGGAAGCGAAAATTACGGCGGCAGGGACTGCTGGGTGCTGGAGCTTACCGCGATAAACAAGACGGAAAGCTACCCTAAGCAAAAGCTCTGGATTGACAAGCAAAACGGCGATGTTATACACAGCGAACAGTTCGCGCTCTCCGGCGCAAAGCTCAAGGAATACACGCTGATTAAGGCCGATGTTTTCGGTTCGCGCCGCTTTCCCGTCCAGTACGAGATGCGGGATATGCTTCGCAAGGGCAGCAAGACTACGTTCATCATGAAGAACATAACGCTGGATAAGCCCATACCGGACTCCGTGTTCAGCCAGCGCAATTTAGGGGGCTGAAGTCATGCACAAGACGGCTTTTCTCTTCTGCGCGCTCGCCGCGGGCGCGGCGCTTTATGCCCAAGGGCCGGATTTTTCCGGCCTGCTCGACAGCAAGCTCACCCTGAACGCCGGAGCGGGAGAGGCGCAGGCGTTCTCTTTCGGGCTGGAGGAGTACGCTAACCTGCGCCTCCAGTCCAAGCTTGGCGAGAGGGCGGTTTTTTACGGCGCGTTCAACCTGATAGCCGTTACAGGCAGCGCGGCGCAGGCGGCAAGCGGGCTGGGAGGCGCGTTTGTTTTCGGCGAAAACTACGCCGCTTCCATGGAAATTGAAAGGCTCTACGCCCGCTTCTCCGGCAGCTTTGCCGATGTGGACGCGGGCCTTATGCGGCTTGGCTTCGGCTTTGGCCAGATCTTCGCGCCCTCAGACTTCATGAACGGGCGCAATCCCCTCTTCCCCGACGCCCGCCCCCGCGCCGTGCTGGGAACGGCCGCAAGCTTCTATCCAAATGATGACAGCAAGATTTCCGCGTTTGCGACAGGCCCCCGCAATCCTCTGAACGCGGACGGCGGCGGCGTGCTTGCGGGCGCTTCAGCCGAGACGCACTGGGAGAAGGCGAGCGTGCAGCTCCTCTACGCTTTTGAGACGCCAGAAAAGGGAAGCGGCTTGGGCGTTCACCGCACGGGCCTTTCGGTCAAGGCCGATGTGGAAATCGGCCTGTGGCTGGACGCGCTCTATTCGTATAACCACGAGGAGCGGACGGATATTGGCGGGCTTTCGGCCTCTGCCGGAGCGGATTATTCGTTTGCGGGCGGGGACTGCTATGTTCTTGCGGAGTATCTTTGGTCGGGGGAGGAGTCGGTCAGCTCGAACAAGACCGCGCCGGCCTCCGGCTTTGCAAACCGCAATTATCTTTACGCGATGTTCCGCTATGCGTTCAACGATTACACGGCTCTGAGCCTTGCCTGTCTTGCCGGAATTGACGACGCCTCATTTTCGCCTGCCGTGAACTTTGATTACGACGTGTTTCAGGGCTTTACTCTCAGCGTGAACGCGCGTGTCCCGCTCGACCGCTCGGTCTTTGACGCGGACGGCGCCCGCGGCGAGTTCGGCCCGCTCCCCCCTGGAGCGAATGCCGGAAGCCGTCTTCTTGTTACGGTAAAAGGAAGGCTCAAAATATAGGCTATGAAGTTTGTAACGCTTGATTTTGAGACGGCTCAGTACGGGCCGGAGAGCGCCTGCGCGGCGGGTCTTGTACGTTTTGAAAACGGCTGCAGAACCGGCAGCTATTATTCACTGATTCGCCCGCCTTCGCTGTACATCCGTCCCGATTTTACCGCGATTCACGGCATCCGCACAGAGGATGTTGAGTCCGCGCCCCGCTTCTCTGATATTTGGGAGACGGGGATTCTGCCTTTTATAGGCGGCCTCCCTGTAGCCGCGCACAACGCCCGCTTTGATATGCGCGTGCTCCGCGCCGTTCTGGAGTATTACGGCCTTGGCATCCCGCGCATTCGCTATTTTTGTACGCTGGAAATTGCCCGTAAGCTCTGGCCTGAACTGCCCTCGCGCGCGCTTACCAAACTTGCGGAGCATTTCGGCATAGAATACGAAGCGCATAACGCCCTCGCCGATGCCGATACCTGCGGCCTTGTCGCCCTGCGCGCCGCAAAACAAGCGCAAGCCGCCTGTGTAAAAACGCTCCTCAAAAAAAGCGGCGTTTCGCTGCACCGGTTTTAACCGTCCGTGTAGATAGGCCCACCAGAGAGACTGGTGTTTTGGGTTATTGTTAATTTTTATATTTAGTTGTAAAATAACCGCCATGAAAAAAAAATATTCGCATCTTGCACTTGTGTTCGTTATTGTTATGTCGTTTTTCTATGCAGTTATTTCAATTCCATTGATACGGCAGCAATTTGTTTCATTTTTGTGCAGAAACTCTACGCGTCTGTTGTTGGAAAGCATAATAGGACGAACCCTAAATCCTCTTACTTTAGAGTCCAATTGGGATAAATTTATCACGAAAATAATTTGGGACGGTACATTTTTATTAATTTTATCAGCGGCTTTATACATAGAATTGTGCGTAATAAACTTCAAACGGAGCCGTAGCAAAACGGCGGTTGTATGTATTACTGTCTTACTCTATTTTTCATCAATGGGTATGAATACAGTAGGCGGTGATTTACATTTTCATTTAGATAGGATAGAAGAGCTTGCGTGCGCCATAAGATCAGGAGATATTCCAACTCACTTTGATTACTCTGTTGCTTCAAAAGCAGGTAGTGGTAAGTCGATAGATTATCCAGAACTATTTTTATATATTCCTGCCTTACTGCGGGTGTTTGGAGTGCCAATTAGTATCACATATATATTGTTTTACATTCTTATTAATGCAGCAACCATTCTAATCGCATATTACTCCATGAACAGGATCACACGCTCAAGATGTATTGCTTTAATATTCTGTGCGCTTTACAGCCTCTGTCTTTATCGTCTTATCGATATGAATCTTCGTGCCGCTGTGGGTGAGTCGCTTGGTATGATCTTTGTTCCGCTTACTATAGCGGGAATCTATGGGATTTTTTATGAAAAAGATGAAAATGGTAAAAGGAAATGGCTTACCCTTGCAATAGCGATGAGTTGCATACTACAAAGTCATGTCATTACATTTCTTTTAACAAGTGTTTTTATAGCTTTTTTTCTGATTGTAAATGTTAGAAGAATTAATAAGCAAATCATTGCAGCAATAAGCAAGGCCGCCGTTGTATGTATTCTGTTAAACCTATGGTTTATAATACCTTTTATATCGTACTATAAATATATAAGACATACAATGCCATTTGACTTGTATCTTACAGCGGTTTTTCCAAGACAGATATTCGCACCATTCGTTACGGATAACAGCAGACAAGATTTGTATACACGCGATACAACCGCCGGAGAGATGCCGCTGTCGCTCGGCATAACAACGCTTCTTGGCATCATTGCCTTTATTACAGTGTGGAAATCGCCGCTGTTTCAGCGGAAAGTGCGCTTTAACGGCATAAAACAATTTGGTACACAGGCTTTATACTACGGTCTTTTTGCGTTGTTTATGGCATCAACGCTTTTTCCCTGGGTATCCCCGCCAGAAAGATCAGAATGGATCCCGTTCAATTTCTTTAATCATATTCAATTTGCATGGCGTTTTTTTATTATCGCAGCTCCTCTGTTGTGTATGACGGGGAGTATAGGATTTTATTTTTTCTATAACTGTAAGAATGGGGGGGGGGGGGCAAAAACGTCTTATTTTTCTCTATACCGCAATATGCGTGGTAGGTAGTCTTTACTACAATATAAGTGTATTTGTAAAACCGGATAAGTATAAAAAAATAGAAAATTATTTTTTTGAATTTAATCCGTACAAAGGTGCAGATACTGAATATTCGCTTGCACACACTCTTAAGCCTCAGCCTTCTACAGGTGCCATACTCATTACAAATTATAAACAGGAACGCTCTAACATCGATCTTTCGTATACTATTGCCGAAGATACCGCTGTGATGCGAAACGCTTTTATAGATTTTCCACTTTACAATTTCAAAGGTTATAAGGCACTGTTTAATAAAACCGTTCTGCTTAATATAAAAACAGGGACTAACTATTTTATTAGAGTTACCCTCCCCATTGCAGAAAGAAGCGGAACAATAACGCTCCGTTACAAATACCCTCCACAATTCTTTTTTGGTTATGCTGTCTCTATTCTTACTCTCGCAGCTTTAATATGGAGGAACTTGTTCTTCAGAAAGTTTACACTACTTCAGAATATCTTACAAAAAAGATACAGACAACGCTGATTAAATGCTACGTTTGCTGTCTCTTATAATAGTAAATAGAGAAGCCGGTTTTTACGGAGACTCTAGGACGATGCGGTTTTTGCCGTTCTCAATTACAGCCCGAACGCCATTTGGATACACAGTGTCGTCTTTGGAAAAAACAAATTCTTTTTCAATATCATAACGCTTCATTTTTTCACGAATTACGTATTTAAAATAATTTTCATTCAACGCAACATGAATTGTATCATCAGTGCATTGTTTAACTTCAGAAGCAAATTTATCGAAACGATCTGTATATACAATGCCGTTGACGGCATTGCCAATAAAAAAAGTACCGCTGTTAATACACACGAGCATAAATAAAACATAAAATAAATTTTTATTTTTATTTGTGGTATAGTCCGCCGTCATAATTAAAAAAGCGAATAAATACCAGAAATACGGAATATACCGAGCAAGCCAGTTAATCGGAGTAATAACTGCCAGCACCAGTAAAAGAGATGCCGGAAACAGTATTTTTTTATAGGTTGTTGATTTTTTTTCTTTGATAGTAAACAACAGAATCAAGCCTGAAAATACGCAAATTTCCACAAATAATAGTCCAAATCCTCCGGTAACGCGGCAATAATTCCGGTGAGCCGCCGCTGAATAAAATAATTTGGCCGGATTAAAAGGCGCCGTATTCAGATCATAGTTTATAAAAAATAGAGATAAAGAGCGCAGAACCGGATGCAATTCTAAAAATTTTTCAGACATTATAGTAGAATAAAGAAGCGATGTGTCGTTATTAAGAGGATAAAAAGGATGCCCGAAATTTTTAAAATTAGTAATATACGGATTATATCCTGTAAATACTGACCCAACTAATAATATCGCTATGCCTGATAAAATAAGAGCGAACATTTTTTTATAATTTTTCATTACAAGCTGCTTAACTACATAGCTAATTAAAACGATGCCGCAAATAAATCCGGTAAATTTAGTATTTATTGCAAATACGCAGACCGCTATGATAATAAATAAATCTTTGCCCCCCCCCGTTCTCTGCTGCCGCTCATAATCCATACAGGCAAAAACCAGCGTTATTAAACACATCCCTAAAAAACTGTCAACGTAATAGGTAAAAATTTGTGACATAACTACAGGATTCGCCGCAAAAATTAGGCTTATTGCCAGTACCGCAAGTTTGTTTTTCTGATAGAGACTTGTATATTTAAGGGCGTAACAGAGCGTTACCGCAAAAAATATCATCGTATAAGATTTTCCTATTTCAATATTCTTAAAAACAGATAACAGTATTGAAGCGAACATCTCGGTAAATTTTGCATAGTGATTATTCCAGAAAAAATCAGATTCAGGCAATATAGTATAAAAAGGATTCCACCCGTTGCTTAATTGTATTACCGCAACCTGATGATACGCTTGTCCGTCCCATGAATAATCATAAATAAAAGCGTTTATCAAACAAGATAAAATTATGATTCCGTAACAAACAGCTAAATGAATTACCGGATTTGACTCTTTGTTTTTAATCCGGTACAGCGTAAAGGAAAGAACAATATGAAGCAGCAGTGCAAATAAAATAACGAATACATCGGCATGAACAATTTGCAGTACAAGAAAAATATTTTTCAGAAGATATAAAATAAATATGAAAGATATTAAGAAAAAAGGCTGTTCAATTATTATAGTTTTGATTGACGTTCCCCCTATTCGTCTATGCGCTGATTTGCCAAGAAATTTTTCAGCGGCGTTTAAGATATTTCCGGTAAAACCGGATAGTTTTGGCCACAATGCGGCACAAATAATTACAATGACGCTCAAGGCGCTTCCAAGACAGGAAAGTATTTTTAATTTGTAATGAGCCAAAGAAGGATTAGCAAGGTTTCTATGTTTTATGTTTTCAGCAGCAGAGATTATAAAATTTTGAACGCCGTCAAAAAATAATAAAAAACATACGATAAAAGCCATAGAAAACAGCGCGATTATTATTTTTCGTTCCACCGGCAATTTATTATATTTGTTAAATATTTCCATGAATGATTTTACTCCTCAATTTTGAAAATATTACAGAAATAAATTTAAGCTGTCAAGGCTATACTATTTTTAATTTTGAATTATTAAACTGAGCGGGTTAAATATTGATATATTTTACAGCATGTTTATCGTTATCACGTTTTCAAGTTTGATACCGGACAACTCTGCCACGCGGTAGTTCACTCTTTAGGGTACTTGAATTTTTACTTGATTTATGAAATCATTTTGAAAAATAGAGTTTCCTTCAAAGAAAATAAAAAAGGAATTTAGGAGAGGACATGAGCATCGACATCACCAGAATGCGGAATATCGGCATTAGCGCCCATATCGATTCGGGCAAAACGACCCTTAGCGAGCGTATTCTGTTTTATTGCGACAAAATTCATGCGATTCATGAGGTCCGCGGCAAAGACGGCGTGGGCGCGACTATGGACCACATGGAGCTTGAGAAAGAGCGCGGCATTACGATTCAGAGCGCCGCCACTCAGGTTGGCTGGAAAGACTACACGGTAAATTTAATCGACACCCCAGGCCACGTTGATTTTACAATTGAGGTTGAACGGAGTCTGCGTGTTCTTGACGGAGCGATACTTGTGCTTTGCGCGGTTGGCGGCGTACAGTCGCAGTCAATTACCGTAGACAGGCAGCTTAAACGGTATCATGTTCCCCGCATTGCATTTATCAACAAATGTGACCGCACCGGCGCGAATCCTTTTAAGGTAAAGAACCAGCTTCGTGAGAAACTTGGCCTTAACGCCGTACTTATCCAGCTTCCTATCGGGCTTGAGGATAAACTCGAAGGCGTTATTGATTTGGTAAAGATGAAAGCGGTTTATTTTGACGGCGGTTCCGGTGAAAATCTGCGGTATGCGGAAATTCCCGCTCACATGGCCGATGATACCGCCAAGCACCGCGAAGAACTTATCGACGCGATTTCACTTTTTAGCGATGAGCTTGCCGAGCTTTTTTTGGGCGGCGAGGAGATCCCTGAGGAGCTTATTCATGCGGCTATTCGCAAAGGTGCTCTTGAGGAAAAATTCGTTCCGGTTATGATGGGATCGGCTTATAAGAATAAAGGAATTCAATGTCTTCTTGATGCTGTGGGATATTACCTTCCAAATCCAACGGAAGTTAAGAATTTCGCGCTCAATCTTGATAAGAATGAAGAGAGCATTGAGTTAACCGCTGATGAAAAGAAATCGACCGTAGCGCTGGGCTTTAAGCTTGAGGACGGTCAGTACGGCCAGCTTACCTATGTACGTATCTATCAGGGCGCTCTTAAAAAAGGAGATGAACTTATAAACACCCGCGCCCGCAAACGTTTTAAAGTAGGGCGGCTTGTGCGTATGCACTCGAACAGCATGGAAGATATTAATGAAGGTATGCCCGGCGATATTGTGGCGCTCTTTGGCGTGGACTGCGCGTCAGGTGATACGTTCTGTGGCAGTAACCTTAATTACGCTATGACATCAATGTTTGTTCCCGAGCCGGTCATAAGCCTTGCCATCACGCCGAAGGACAAAAAATCAGCTGACCAGATGGCAAAGGCGCTGGGACGTTTTACAAAAGAAGATCCTACATTTCAGACTTTTGTTGACCCTGAATCAAATCAGACTATTATCAAGGGAATGGGCGAGCTTCATCTTGAAGTATATATCGAGCGGATGAAGCGTGAATACAAATGTGAGGTTGAAACCGGTATGCCGCAGGTCGCCTATCGTGAGACAATAACGGCGCGCGCCGATTTTAATTATACGCATAAAAAACAAACTGGCGGCGCCGGTCAATACGGGCGGGTTGCCGGTTATATGGAGCCGTATCCTGACGGCGATTATGAATTCGTTGATCAAATTAAAGGCGGCTCGATTCCTCTTGAATTTATTCCAAGTTGTGATAAAGGATTTAAACAAGCGGTTCAAAAAGGAAGTCTTATTGGCTTCCCCATTGTGAATATCCGTTGTCTTATCAATGACGGGCAGTCGCATCCTGTTGACTCGTCGGACATTGCTTTCCAGCAGGCGGCAATCGGCGCGTTCCGCGAGGGTTATAACAAAGCCAAGCCCTGCATCCTTGAGCCAATCATGAAAGTTTCCGTTGAGGGGCCGACGGAATTTCAAGGGAATATTTTTGCCAGCCTTAATCAAAGGCGCGGTATTATCAATGCTTCCACCGAAGACGGGGCGTTCAGCCGTGTGGAAGCGGAAGTGCCGTTAAGCGAGATGTTTGGTTATTCGACGGCGCTGCGTGGTATGACGCAGGGCAAAGCTGAATTTTCGATGGAGTTTGAAAAATACGGCAAAGTACCGCAGAGTATTTCTGAGGCGCTCGTTAAAGAATATGAAGAAAAACGCCGTAAAGATATGGCCAAGTGATAAAAGCATTTTTGAATACAAAATGATCGTGAAATTATTTACAGATAAATAGAAAGCGCGTATTCGATGATACTCAATGATCCGTGTCAAGATTCCAGTTGGCTTGATTATGGCGTAACAATACCGTTCCCTGTAGCGCGTCCTCGCAAGATACTGGATTTTCTTGGAGGCCGTTCAAATGATTTTCCCGGTCCTGTTATCGAGTTAAACGACGCCGTCAGGCTGTTGGGCAAAGATGCGTCATGGATTATAGACAAAAATGATATTGAGCGCGTTCATAAAAAAGAATATGCCGGTGTTCTATTTGGAGATCAGGGCGATCAGGCGCAGGCAAACGCACTGCTTGATATTTATGAGCTTATCGACAAGCATGGTAATCCAAAGCGTTACAATAAAAATCTTGCGAAAAAATCCCTGAAAGATCTTTTTGACAGAGTGATAATCAACAGGCTCTATGGGACATATATTGCTGTGCAGCTTGCCCTGCAAGATAAATCGGGTTTTTGCTATTATCTTGCAGGAGGGAATCATCATGCGCGTTACGATTGGGGCGCAGGATTTTGCGTATTTAACGATATGATTTTCGCCGCGCGTAAATTGCAGGCGGACGGTCAGGCCAAGCTGATATGGCTTATCGATGTTGACGCGCATAAAGGATGCGGCAGCGCGGAAATTGTTGAATTCATTCGTACTGGAAAAACCGGTCATCCGTTTGAAAAAGACTGCGATATACTGACGCTTTCAGCGCACATGGCGCGTGGCTGGCCGCTGGATGATGAGGTTCTCAGCGAAGCGAAACCGGAGCGCGCTCCGTTTATCAGTTCCGATATTGATATTCCCATTGAGAGCGGTGAAGAATCTTTGTACTGTGCAAAACTGGAGGCCGGATTGCGGCGGCTTGAATTGCTTTCTGCCAAACGCGGACGCAGGTTAAAAGATGCGTTATGTGATTTTGCCATTGTTGTAGACGGCAGCGATCCTTATGAAGCCGATGGTCTTGAGTCAAGCTCTCTTTTACAGCTTACGCTTGAACAATGCCTCGAACGCGACCGGCTGATTTTCCGGTTTTTGCGTGAACGTGAAATAAAAAGCGCGTGGGTGCTTGCCGGCGGGTACGGTGAAAGAGCGTGGGAGCCGCACGCTCAGTTTTTATTATCATTGAGCAGGCAGCTTGCGGAAATCCGTTTAAATGAAAGCGCTTCGTTGTTTACTCCCAAGCTATAGATACGTGAGGGATATAGTCCTCTTTGACGCTTAAACCATTCGGCATAGATTTTGTGGCTTCCGCCGGCGGTAAGCGCCCGTGTTCTTGTCAGTTTAAGATGATAAAACGGCGAAAGACGGGTTGACGCTATTTCTGAAATCAAATCAAACGAGTATGGACGGGCGTGTGAATTAAGGCTGCCGGAAGAAAGATCCGCGCCGGTAAGATAAATATTGCCTGTTGTCCAGCCGAGCGCAAAGTCTAACGCCGCAGCGGTAACGGTTCCGCGTTGAGGCAGAGAAAGAACAGGAAGGCCGTTTTTGGCAAGAAGCGTATTTTGTTCTGAGCTGCCGTCGCTGAACAGTATTACCGGATATTTTTTAAAATCGGTCAAGAGAACGGCGTTAAGCGGCGCGGCAATCAGCGGTTTTTTGGGGCAGCGCAGCGTTTCAAACAGGTGAAAGCGCGCCCAATTACCGCCGTCGCTGGTAAAAACAATATCGGGCGTTATGCCGTGCGAAAGCAGCGCGCGGACGGCGGACGACACGGAAAGTATAATGCGGTTTTTATTCCGCCGGATTATTTTTAGGGTGTCAAATTGCGTTTCTAATCCAGGCCCTGCCGCGCACAGAATTATATCGCTGTTTACGGCGGAAGGTTTTTTCAGGGCGTTTTCCGAAAAAACGCTGATGTTTTTCATAATGTTATTTTGCCATCGTTTGGCAAAGTAGCGGGAAGTTCTTTTATTTGCGTCGGTTATTTTGATAAACGCCGCCGTTTCAGATAAAATACGCGCGTATGTTTTTCCGTCCAGCGCAAGCGCGGGTCTCCATTCGATTATTTTAATTTTGTCCGATTCTATCTCTTTAATATGCCGTTCTAAAAAGGCTGTGCAGGTTAAAGAGGATGACGGCGACCATTCCGCATCGGGTTTGTATCCGTCCGCGCCGGATAAATACTTGCTGCTTATATGCAGGCTTATTAACTTTGCCGAAGGAAATTGAGCGCGCAGCACCGGTATCATATATCCTGAGCCGCACTCGATAAGAATAAAATAAACGATGCCGGGCGGTATGGTAAGCGAATCTATATATTTTTGCGCTTCTTTCTGCGGATCATACGCTGAATGTATGCGCGGGTTATCAGACAAGACCCAGATCCTTGAATACCTTTTTGTATATATCGAATTTATCCGAGTGGGCAAATTCTTCTATTTTATCTTCGGGCAGCGCTTCAAGAAGCTGATCCATGTAGGCGAGCACCGTACGAATTTCGTTTTTGAATTTTTCGGAGAGGGCGTCGTGCGCCGGCTTGCCGTCCTCTTTCGCGCCTGCTTCAAGCTCCGGATCGGCTGCGGCGATTTCGCCGAGGTCGAAAGCGGAGTCTTCTTCCTGCAAGGCTTCGAGCTCTTCGGTCGCGTCTGCTTTGAGCTCCGGATCTGCTGCGGCGATTTCGCCGAGGTCAAAAGCGGAGTCTTCCTGCGAAA
Source organism: Spirochaetaceae bacterium (assembly GCA_031280035.1). Classification (GTDB taxonomy): domain Bacteria; phylum Spirochaetota; class Spirochaetia; order Treponematales; family Breznakiellaceae; genus JAIRPU01. The sequence goes on from JAITHJ010000040.1 coordinate 15,411, forward strand.
CATCGGGGACTTCGATCTCTAAAGCCTCGCTTTCGGTATCGCCGTTGCCGAAGGGGTCTTGTTCGTCGGATTCGCTGTCGGCGATTTCCACCGCGCCGTCGTCGTCCATGTCCAAATCAATATCGAAGCTCGGCGGCGTAACGTCAACGGCGATGTCATCGTCTCCGGCTTCGGGGTCATCTAAGCCGGTTTCGGGTTCGTCTAGGCCGGTTTCGGGGTCGTCTAAGCCGGTTTCGGGGTCGTCTAGGCCGGTTTCGGGGTCGTCTAGGCCGGTTTCGGGGTCGTCTAGGCCGGGTACGGGGTCGTCTAGGCCGGTATCGGGGTCGTCTAGGCCGGTATCGGGGTCGTCCGCGCTGACGCCTGTTTCTTCGGTTACATCCGCCGTATTGAAGATGTTCTCCAGCTCATTACAGGTCAGCGCTTCACCGCCGTCCGCGCCGTCATCGGGGTCGTCTAAGCCGGTTTCGGGGTCGTCTAAGCCGGCATCGGGTTCGTCTAAGCCGGTATCGGGGTCGTCTAAGCCGTCATCGGGGTCGTCTAAGCCGGCATCGGGTTCGTCCAAGCCGGTTTCGGGGTCGTCTAGGCCGGTTTCGGGGTCGTCTAGGCCGGTTTCGGGGTCGTCTAGGCCGGTTTCGGATTCGTCTAGGCCGGTATCGGGTTCGTCCAAGCCGGTATCGGGGTCGTCTAGGCCGGTTTCGGGGTCGTCTAGGCCGGTATCGGGGTCGTCTAAGCCGGTATCGGGGTCGTCCGCGCTGACGCCCGTTTCTTCGGTTACATCCGCCGTATTGAAGATGTTCTCCAGCTCGTTACAGGTCAGCGCTTCGCCGCCGTCCGCGCCGTCATCGGGTTCGTCTAAGCCGCCGTCCGCGCCGTCCTCATTGAGGGCGTTCAGTTCGTTTTCAGTGAGCGCGATGCTCTCGTCTTCTTCGTTAAGCCGGCTCAGCTCGTCTTCGGTAAGCGTGATGCTTTCGTCTTCATCATCGCCTTCCGCGCCGCCGTCCGGCGAATCCGCCTGTTCTTCCGTCTGACTTTCGTCCGCGCCGCAGTCCGGCGCGTTTTCTACGTTTTCCCCGGACTCAAGGGTGATGTCCGCGTTATTCAGTACGTTGCTCAATTCCTTGGGGGTGAGGGCCTCTTCGTCCTCGTTTTCCTCACCGTCCGCGCGCGCGCCTGCGCCCGCGTGTATTTCCGTTTTAACCGCCGAGATTGAGGCCTTGAGCGAGTCCAAATCGGTCTTGATTGAGGAAAGTTCGTTGGCTATTTTCAAAAGAAGCTCGGTTGCGACGTTGACGGGCGGGCCGCCGTCCGCCGCGCCGCTTTGCGCGCCGCCGTCCGCATCGAAGACGGCGGCGAAATCCTGCTCCTCCGCGTCCCGCGGCGCGCCTTCTTCAGAGGCGTCCTCGTCAACGGCGAACGGCTCGCCGTCATCCGCCGCTTCGTCCTCGTCAACGGCGAACGGCTCGCCGTCATCCGCCGCCGCGTCTTCGTCAACGGCGAACGGCTCGTCATCATCCGCCGCTTCGTCCTCGTCTTCGGCAAACGGTTCGTCATCGTCCGCCGCCGCGTCCTCGTCAACGGCGAACGGCTCGTCATCGTCCGCCGCTTCGTCCTCGTCTTCGGCAAACGGTTCGTCATCGTCCGCCGCTTCATCCGCGTCTTCGGCAAACGGTTCGTCATCGTCCGCCGCCGCGTCCTCGCCTTCGGAAAAATCTATGTCGTCCGCCGCTTCGCCGAATTCGTCCGCCGCTTCGCCGTCCCCGTCTTGCGCCGTTTCATCGCCGTCAACGGAAAAATCATCATCGTCATAAAAGGAAGCGCGCGAACCGCCGACAGCGGCGGCGTTTTCCTCAACAAAGCCGTCAAAGTCCATGTCCTCGCCGGCGGCGGTAAAATCGTCAAAATCGCCGTCCGCGTCCTCTTTGGCGCGCGCGCTCTCAAAATCCGCGCCGTCCTCCCGCGCGGCGCGCGCGTCAAAGGGAAATCCTTCGCTTTCAGCATCCTCAAATAGGGTTTCCGGCTCGGATTTTACCCACACGCCGTATTCGTCAAGTTCATCGGATGAGCCGATAGCCCGTCTATCGTCAAAAATCGAAGGTTTATTTGTCTTCATGTCGTTCCTCACCTAAAACAGTCGTATCTTTCAATATCGGCGGATTTAGTATTTATTTTAGGATAACTGTTGAATTTTCGCATATTTTACGGGAACGGGCGGAGAGGGGAGGGGAGCGCGCCGTTTTGAGATCGCGCGCCGCGCGCCGCGCGCGCCGCCGTGAGTCAACGGTACGCCGCCGTGTGAATTTCCCGCGTTCGCTCCGGTTACGGCTGCCCAAACATCGTCAAGATACGCGCAAACGCCGTCAATGTCCGCGCAAACGCGGATGAGAAGTACGCAGACGTATCACGGTCTAGACAAACCTCATCACGGTTCGCGTTTCGCTTGACGACCCTCACGTTTCGCTTGACGACCCTCATGTTTCGCTGAACGATGTCCGCGCGGACGGCGGTGAAGTTCGCGCGTCTTATGATGAGATTGACCCGCGCTCAAATGATTATTGGGTAAACGGCGCGAAAATCCACGCAAACGGACGCTAGGTTTGCGCGGATTATGCGGACGTTTGCGCGCGCGCCGTAGAGAACGGCGCGGATGTGTGCGGGAGAGAGGGCTTTTTCAGGGACGGCGCGGCCTTCGCGTTGAAGGAGAGCGTCCTATTTTCTGCCCCACAGGGCGTTGTAATAATCAGAGCGCCGTCCGATTTCCTTGTTGAGGTACTCCGCGCCGTCCTTCTCAAGCAGGGTGCGCGTCTGTAACGATCTCCCCAGCGCAAGGCCGTCCCCCTCAAAAGAACCGCCTACAGCCTGAACAAGGAGGGGCAGCATATCGAAGTGAGAGAGCGCCCTGCCTTTCGCCTGTGCGGGATTGAGCGGCGAATTGATGAAGATGTTCAGCGGATAGCGGTGAGTCTGCGCGCTTTGCGCGTGAAAACCGGCGGGAAACATCCACGAATCCATGTACAGGTGGTCGCCCAAGATGACAACGGTGGTGTTTTCGTAAAAATCCTGCTTTTGTATCCATGAAACGAAGTCAAAGAGCATCGTATCGGCGTTGTAAATGACGTTTTTGAACGGCGTATCGAAGATCTGCGCGGCCTGTTTGTCAAGAAATTCCCCCGGCGGGTGCGTATCCACGGTCAACAGCGCGATAAAGAACGGATTTTCGTCCCCGCGCGCGATTTTCGGGATGATGCGCTTGGCAAAACGGTAGAGCTTGCGGTCCTCAACGCCCCAAAACGTACGGTATTCTTTGTCAATAAAGCCGTGTTCTTCAAAATAGAGGTAATCGAAGATTTGCGCGTCTTTGTGCGTCTTGAAATACTTGTCCCGCCCGCCGAAAGCCGCGTCCGACCCGCAGAAAAAGTAGTTCTTGTAACCGGCGGCGGCCAGAATGTCGCCGAGCCCCGAGCCGTTCTCAAGAAAGCGGTCGAACACCTTCCCGTAATCGTTGACTCCCCTGCCGCGGTTGATAAGAGAAACGGCCAGCGGCGTGCCGGAAAGGTAGGAGGTGATGCCCGCCACCGTCCAGCCTGCGCCGTTCAGCTGGGTAACGCCGCCTATCCCCTCGCCGGCGCTGAAATTGACGTTCCGGCGCGCGAGCTCCGTAACATGGGGGAGCAGATCCTCGTCAAACGCGCCGCCGTTTTCCTTGGTGAGGAAACCGGTCTCCAGCGATTCGACAAAAATCACGATAAGATTGCGCTTCTTTTCGGGAAACGCGATCGCGACATCCCGCGGCGGGATGTAGTTTTCCTCAAAAAAGGACGAGGACGGCTCGTTCAATGCGCGCGCGTAGTAAACGGCGGTCGCGATCACCACGCCGATGGCCGCCACGGACACCGCTCCCGCGCAGACCGCGGCGATTTTCTTGAAAAGCTTGAACGGAAGGACGTACACGCGGCCGTTAACCGTTGCCTCATACGAAAAAAGGAACGCTGCGAAGAGCGCCGGCGCGCCCGAATTGACAAGCGGCGCGAGGATAAGACCGGTAACCATGCTCCAATTCGCCCCGCGGGTGGGAAACATCACGTGAAACAGCAGCTGCTCGATCGTAACGATCCCGTATTTTGCAAGAAACGAGAGAATTACGCAGACAAAGAACGTAAACAGCCACATTTTGAACAGCGCCGCCGCGGGAATCGCGCCCGCGGCCTTGCGCGTTATAACGATCTTCTTCCTGAACGCCGTGTACGCGCACAGAAGGACGCCGTTGAGCGCCGTTGCCGTCGCCACGAACTTGAGGTTGAACGGCTCCCAGTTAAAAGGAGACGCCAAATACTCCAGCGCGTCGTACGTTGAACGGAGTTTGTACAGCTGGAACAGAAAAAGGTGCGCCAGCGCGAAAAAAACCGACAGGGAAACGTACCGTTTGACGAGCAGCAGCGCGCAGGATGCGGCCTTTTCGCGCGCCCGCCCGCGTTTTTCGCGCCCGGGGGCGCCCTCGCGCGCCTCGTGTAAGGCCGCGCGCGCGGACGTGAACAGCCAATACGCGAAATAGGGGGCGGTAACCAGAAAAAACGCGCTTATCAGCGCCCCGAAGGAGTACTTATCGTTCATGATGAGCGCTCCTTAGCGCGGATTAACGCGCGGGGGGGGGGGGCGAAGAAAATCCGGCGCGTTGGAACGCCGGCGCGCCGGATTCGCCGGCAAACCGCGCAGCGGGCGCGGTTTGCCACGCGCGGGATGCGCGCTTTCTTGCCGAAGAGGGCGCGCGCGGACCTAAGGGGGCGGCCTTTCGCGCGAAAAACGAGCGCGCGCCGCCTGAAATATGCGTGAACTTCATAGCGGAAGTATAATTCAGCCGGAGGTTTTATGCAAGCGTTCTCATACACGGCGCGCGCGTGAACGGCGTGGAGGCGCGCGTGAGCGGCGTAAAAGCGCGCGTGAGCGGAAAACGGCGTTCACGCGCGCAAGACGGGAGCGAAAACGCGCCGTGGGAGAAGACGGACGCGGCTCTCATGTACACTCTTGAAAAATTTTATCGTAAACGGTATTGTGTACTTTACGAAACCATTATGGAAAAACGGAGTCTTATAAAAATTGTTTTATGCGCGCTCTTTTGCGCGCCGCTTTACTCACAGGAAATTGTTACCGCCGATAACTATATGGAACGCCTTTCATCGGTTTACAGCGGATTTAAGGATTACGAGGCCGTTATCGGAATACGATCGGGCAGCGGTGATATGCGCGGTACGGTAAGTTACCGCAGTCCGTATTTTCTCAGGATAGACTTTATCGATCCTGCCGAACAGGTCATCGTTTTTAACGGCGAAATGCTTACCGTGTATATTCCGGCCTATAAAGCGATTCTTAACCAAAGCATATCCGGCGGCGGCAGGGTAAGCGGCGCGAATCTTGCGACGGGAAACGGCCTTGTCCTGCTGCGCCGTAATTTCGCCGCGTCCTTCGTTACGGGCCCCGCGCCGGTAAAGCTTGACGACTCGTCCTCCGAAACGGTCGTAAAAATAAAACTTACGCGGCGGTACGGCTCCGAAGGGTTTAAGGAGATCGTTTTAAGCGTAAATCCGCAGACAATGCTGATAAGGCGTATGCAGGGAACAACAATAGCGGGCAGTCTTGTCCAGTTTGATTTTACCAATATAAAAACCAATGTCGGCATTCCTGAACTGCGCTTTGCCTACGATTCCCCGGCTTCCGCTAATATTTACAATAATTTTTTATTTAGGGATACCGAACAGTGAAAAATATAGGCGCTAAATTACAGGCCGCCCGTGAGGAAAAGGGCTTATCAGTAGAAGACGTGGCGCGTGAAACAAATATCGCGCGTAAGTATATCGCCGCTCTTGAGGCCGAAAACTTTTCCGAATTTCCCGCCGAAGCGTACGTAATCGGCTTTTTGAAAAACTACGGCGGATATCTTGGTCTGGATACTCAGGAACTCTATGCTCAATACAAAATTTTGAAGATTCAAGAACAACCCGTTCCTGTAGACGAACTTCTCTATAAATCTTCAAATTTGCCGCGCGTTATGCTCATTTCAGGCGTTGTTCTTTGCGGCGCGGCGTTTATACTGGGCATTGCTTTTTTCATCATAAATATAACAAAGCGTCTGCAGTCTAACGCTTCCACCGTCAGGAAATCCATTGAATACAATTTCTCGGACGGTATTTTTGAACAGCGTCTGTATAAAGAGGATTCCATATCGATTCCCTCTGACGGCAGTGAATACAAAATTGAGCTTCAAAATATAGGTGACGCCGTAACGCTTTCTACGCCGCGCGGAAACATAATGCTGGAGCTCAATCAGGACGCCACTATCGATATAAACAATAACGGATTATCCGAACTGCTTGTTCAGGTTTTGGATTATGCGCCGAACAATATCGGCGTAGGCGCATTGCTGCGCCTTGAGATAAACAACGTCCTGCCTGCAGTCGATCAGGCCGCGCCGGATCAGGCCGGTATCGCCGCTCCCGTACAGAACGTTCCCGAGATTCGCCAGACAGCGGCAAGCTCGCAGGTTCTTTTAACCGGAGTGAATCCCTATCCGTTTACTTTGGAAGTGAGTTTTCAGGGACACTGTATGTTCCGCTGGGAAATACTGCGCGAAGCGGGACGGCAGAACCGTAAAGAGCAGTATTTTGTCAGAGGAGATGAAGTGAATATTCAGGCCCAAAACGGAGTCCGCCTTTGGATGTCAAACGCCGGCGTAACAAAAATAAAAGCTGTGGGCGGAGGACTGAGCGTACCGCTTGACATTGGTCCGGCCGGAACGGTTGCCGTAGCGGATATTTTATGGCGGCGCGGCGAAGACGGACGTTACAATCTTATGCTGTCGCGCCTTGAAAATTGAAAACATACTACGTTGAATCTTTAGGCTGCGCAAAAAATCAAGTCGATTCTGAACTTCTTATGGCGTCGCTCCAGGTACATGGTAAAAACGCCGGCAGCCCCGATTGCGCGGAAATTATCATCGTTCAGTCCTGCGGGTTTATTGAAAGCGCAAAACAGGAATCTATAAACGCCGTCCTCTCTTTTAGAAAAAAATTCCCTGAAAAAAAGATCGTGCTTTCAGGATGTCTTGCCCGCCGTTATGAAAAAGAACTGCGCGAATCGTTGACTGAAGCCGATCTTATCTTCGGCTCAGACGATATTTCAGCTCTGGTAAAGCTCTGCGGCGGCACGTTGTCAGAAACCGAAACGCCGTCCGCCGCCGCCCGCCCGCTGCTCTCGCTGCCCGGTTCGGCGTATATTAAAATTGCCGAAGGCTGCGATAACCGCTGTTCATTTTGCGCGATTCCGCTCATTCGCGGCGGCCTTAAAAGCAGAAGCATCGCGGAGATAAAGACCGAATTCACTGCGCTTGTGCGGCGCGGCATAAAAGAGATAAATCTGATTGCTCAGGATACGGCTTCTTTTGGTTTTGATACGGAAAAAAAATCTTTGCTTGCCGATCTTTTAAAAACCCTGCTGGAAACTGAAGGTGCGTTTTGGATACGCCTTCTTTACCTCCATCCGGATCATTTTCCGTCTGATATTCTTGACGTTATGAAACATGACCGGCGCGTTCTTCCGTATTTTGACATTCCTTTTCAGCACGCCTCAAAACGGATCTTATCTCTGATGGGAAGGGTTGGAAGCGGCGAGAGGTATCTTGAGCTTATTGAAAGAATACGGGAGGAACTGCCGGACGCCGTTATTCGCTCGACTTTTCTTACAGGCTTTCCTTCGGAGAGCGCCGCCGATTTTGATGAGCTGTGCCGTTTTCAGCGGAACGCCCGTCTTGACTGGGCCGGCGTATTTACCTATTCGCGCGAAGACGGAACGCCGGCCTATGATATGGAAAAAACTCCGTCAAAAAGAAAGGCCGCGCTGCGCAAAACGGTCTTGGAGACTTCCCAGGTGCCGGTTACCAAGAACAATCTTGAGAAATGGACGGGCAGGCATTTGGAGACCCTTGTCGAGGAAAAAATCGACGGCGGCCTGTATTTGGGCAGAACCTATATCCACGCGCCTGAAGTTGACGGGGTTGTGTCGCTGGAAACGGATCGTGAATTGACGCCCGGCGGCTTTGTCAACGCCGTTATAACAGGCCGCGCCGGATTTGATTTCAGAGCGAAGGCGCTGCCTTGAACGGAGTTCGCGCGCCTTTTTTTTGACGCGCCGCGCGCCCGCAGTCTGTTCCCGCACGCGCCGCTCGTCAGCCGCGCCGCCTCCGGTAACGCGGCGCGCGCGCGGGTATGCCGCGGATTTCCGGTCCGCCGCGTCCGTCCGCCGGCGGCGGCGTTAAGATTGCGCGAGATGCCGTTAAAAGAGCCGTTTGTCGAGAAGATCGAATTTGATGCCGAAGTAAACCGACGATTCGGATGTTACCTGATAGAAAACGGATTTGACCATGGTGAATATTTTTATTTTTTCATCGATGCTGAATTCGACAGGGACGTTGAAGAAGAACGCGTTATCCAAAATATCGTACGTTACGTAAAAGGAGGCGTTGAAGTTTCCGTTGGTGAATTTGTAGAAGCCGAGATTGATGTTGAAGTGGTATTCTTCAAGGTTTGTTATGACGCTTGGTTTGATCAGAATGAGGTCGAATAAGGCGAATCCCGCATCGGCCTGTACGGCTATATCCTTGTTAATCGCGTCCAAAGCGAATAATCCTGAGGCGATAAGCCGTACCTTCGTGCTTTTTTCTTCCGGCTGCGCAATCTCCTCATCGGCGTAAAGCCCCGCCAATCCTCCAACCATTAAAACCGCCGCTAAAAATTGTTTCATACTATGCTACTCTCACTGAATTAAAATTATCGTACCGCCGCCGGCCGCGGCTTATACGCCGAGTATCTTGCAATACTCGTCCAATACGGAGTCTTCCGATTTTCCCGAAAGCGCTTTCTTTGTTAAAACCTTTCCGAGCTGTACGCCTTCCTGATCGAAGCTGTTGAGATTCCAGAGAAAGCCCTGAAACATCACTTTGTTTTCGTAGTGGGCGAGCAGCGCGCCGAGTGTTTTGGGCGTAAGCTGTTTTCCGTAAATCAGGCTGGAGGGCCTGCCGCCCGCGAAGTTCTTATTCAGTTCGGAACTGGCTTTTCCTTTGGCGAAGGCGACTATCTGCGCGGCGAGATTGGCGTTGAGTTTTTTCTGGCTGGTCGATCCGTCCACTTCGATGTCGTCGCAGCGCTGGCATTCTTCAAAGCCGATGAACTGGAGCGGCACAACGCCGGTTCCCTGGTGGAGAAGCTGGTAGAAGGAGTGCTGGCCGTTGGTTCCCGGCTCGCCGAAGACGACAGGGCCGGTTTCGTATTTGACCGGTTTGCCGGCGCGGTTGACGCTTTTGCCGTTTGATTCCATGTCGAGCTGCTGCAGATGGGCGGGAAAGCGCAGGAGCGCCTGACTATACGGCAGCACGGCGGTACAGTTGTAGCCCATGAAGTTGCGTTCCCACACGCCGATGAGCGCGTCGAGCGCGGCGGCGTTGTTTTGGATGTTTGGTTCGAGCGCGCCGAGGTCCGCGTCGTGCGCGCCGCGCAGAATCTCGCGGAACGCGTCATGGCCGTAGGCGAACGCCATCATAATGCCGCCGACAACGGACGTTGCCGAGTAGCGGCCGCCTATGTAATCGTCAATATAGAACGAGCACAGGTAATCTTTGCTCTTTGCGAGCGGGCTGTTCTGGCTTGTTACCGCGATAAAGTGTTTGCTCGGATCCATTCCCATTCTGGTAAGTTTACGGCGTATCATCCTTTCGTTGACGAGGGTTTCCTGCGTGGTTCCGCTCTTTGAAACGAGGATGAAAACCGTTTCCTCGTAGTTGAGGGAGGAGAGAACTTTCACGCCGTCGTCGGGATCGACGTTGGAAATGAAATCGGCCTTCATTTTATCGTGATGAAACCGGCTGGCCCAGCCTTCAAGGCCGAGGTAAAGGGCGCGCGGCCCCAAATCGGAGCCGCCGATGCCGACCTGAACGATACGGCGCAGCAATTTTCCGGTTGAGCCGACTATCTGCCCCCGGTGGATAAGATCGATAATCTCGTATGACCGGTCGAATTCGTTTCTATAAAAAAGTCCGAGGTCTTTGCGCCGTTCGGCAACCTTGCCGACAAGATCGCCGCGGGTCAGATGGTGCAGTACTTTGCGCCGCTCGCCGGTGTTATAGACCGCGCCGCCGGCCAAAGCCTTGTACTTTTCGATGATGTTCTGTTCATCGGCAAGCTCCTGAAGCGCCGCGAGAACTTCGGGGTGTATCCGCTTCGCCGCCCAGTTGTAATGCAGATGCTCGGTGATAGGCACGTTGCAGCCCCTGACCGTAACGGCGTCCAGCGCGCCCGCGTAATCAAATTTCTCGAATTTCTTCGCGAGTTTTTTGAGCCTCTTATAAGCCGCCGTTTTATCAAGATTCATAAATTTCATACTAATCCTCCGTAATGCTTTGCAGCGAGTATACACGCTCGTGTCAAATATATCAAGAGCGGCGCGCGCGAGCCGCCTGAGCGCGTACCGCAATGAAAAAAGCGCGCGGGAAAGGGGAGGGCGGACAAGCCGGAAGAGCGCGCCTTAAAGCGCGGGGAACGCGAGCGCCTTTAAGTAGGAAAGGCGTACGTACCGGTGTGAACGGCGTGCGTACCGGAGCGCCGCGCGGCTCTTGACGCGCGCGTTCAGGCCGTGATAAACTCCAAGGAGAGCGCGTGCGTGAACGAGGTTGATACAAACGCCGTCAGCGTTGGCGCAAACCACGCCGGAGTTTACGCCAACGGCAGTCCAGCCGCGTAAACCTTGAACGCGGCGGCGTGAACGGAGTATGCGGCGGCGTAAAGATAAACCGCCGCGGTATAAGGATAAACCGCGGCGGCGTAAAGGGAGAGCGCGGCTGTGTGAACGGAGGGCGCTTCGGCGTAAGGGGAGGGCGCGGCGGCGTAAACGAAGTATGCGTAGGCGTAAACGGAGAGCGCGTTTGTATAAACGGCGTCATAACGTACGCATAAAATAAAAAGACCGGCGTTTTGCCGCGCCGGAAAGGAGTTATTATGGCAAATGGAAAAGATTGGATTCCGAGGAGTGAAGAGAAACTCGTTGAGATGATGGCCTTCTGGCAGAAAAAACTCGCCGATAAACAGGCGCAGACGCTCTACGAGTGGCCGGAGATCGCCTGTACGGCGCTCATCGCGGCGATTTCGTACTATTTGGACGCCCGCGCAGCGTATACCGCCGCCCCTACCACGGCGAACCGCGTCGAACGGGACGATTTGAAAAACGCCGCGATCGACGCGGTGCGCAAATTCGCCCGCGAGCGCATACGAAACAACCCGCTGATGAACGACGGCCAGAAAAAACAGATGGGAATCACCGTGCAGGACAACGAACCCTCCCCGATACCCGTGCCGGAAACCGGCCCTGAAAGCGAAGCGATGATTAGCGCCCGCGAACCGGGCGTGGTAAAGGTGAAGTACCTCGGCGCGAAGCCCTACGGCGTTGACCGGATAGAGATTGCGTGGCTCGTTTCACACACCGCCGTCGACAGCCCCGACCAGCTTACCAGCAACCAGACCTTCCCGCGCAATCCGTGGGAGCATACGTTCGGCCACGACGAGCGCGGCATGAAGATGTACTATTCTCTGCGCTATTTGACCAAGACCGGCGCAAGCCATTGGTCGGACGTGCGCGAGGTTGTCATCCCCTGATCGCGCAAGGCCGCCCTTTGCGTATTGAAGTCTTTTGAATCGCGGGGTATACTCGCCTTTATGACTACCAATGACGCATACGGCGCGGGCGCCGCCGCCGCCGGCGCGGATTGTGCCGCCGCCGGCGCGAAAACAGGCGCGGTTTTCCTCTCCGTTGTCGTCCCCTGCTTCAATGAAGAGGCGGCGATAAGGCTGTTTTACGCCCGCTGCGCGGAAATTCTTCCCGAAATGAAGATACCCTGCGCGCGGGGGGGGGGGGGAGTGAGTTTTGAGCTCGTGTTTGTCGATGACGGCTCGAAGGACGGCACGCTGGAAGTTCTGCGCGGCCTTGCGCGCGCCGATGAGCGCGTTCATTACCTGTCGTTCTCGCGCAATTTCGGCAAAGAGGCGGCGATGCTCGCCGGATTGAGGGCCGCCGCCGGCGATTATACGGCCGTTATGGACGTTGACGGGCAGGATCCGGTGGATCTCGTCCCCGAAATGCTCGCCGTTGTCGCCGCCAAAGACGCCGACTGCGCCGCCACGCGGCGGGTTGACCGCGCCGGAGAGCCGCCGGTGCGCTCGTTCTTCGCCCGCCGCTTCTACGCGCTGATGGCGAAGATCACCGACATCGACATTGTTGACGGCGCGCGGGATTTCCGCCTGATGAGCAGAAAATACCGGGACGCCGTTCTCTCGCTGCCCGAGCGCGGGCGGTTTTCTAAGGGGATTTTCCCCTGGGTCGGCTTCAAGACGCGGTGGTTTGAATACGAAAATATCGAACGCGCCGCCGGCGATACAAAATGGTCGTTCAAAAAACTGTTTTTGTACTCGCTGGACGGCATTATCGCGTTCTCCGCCAAGCCGCTCGCGTTCGCCGCCGTCTGCGGCTTCGCAATGTGCGCCGCCGCGCTCGTGTTTATGGGCGTGATTATTGTACGAAAATTCATGTACCGGCTCCCCGACTCAGGCTGGTCGTCGATTATGTGCGCCGTGATTTTTACCGGCGGCGTTCAGCTTGTCGCAACGGGTATTCTGGGGCAGTACCTCGTGAAAATATACGCCGAAGTAAAACAGCGCCCCCACTACGTAATACAGGAGGCGCGGTAAATGGATTTGCGCGAAAGCATGCTTGAGAATAAACGCCACCCGTGGGAATTATCACGGGCGGATTGTCTCTTTAACATCGTCAAGAAACATCATTTGAATACCGCCGCCGATATCGGAGCCGGCGACGGATTCTTTATTAAGAAGCTTGCCTCCGTTATTGCCGGCGGCCTCTACGCCGTTGACGCAGGCTACGCCGAAAAAGAAACATTTTCCGGCGGCATTCATTATAAAAATGATATTTCCCTCCTGCCCGAGCCTGCGGGGGGGGGGGGGAGCGGAATAATTCTCATGGATGTTCTTGAACATGTTGAAGACGATGCGGCGTTTCTTGATAAAATCCTTGAGAAAACCCCCGAAGACGGCTTGATTATCATTACCGTTCCGGCGTTTCAGTTTTTGTTTTCCGCCCATGACCTGTTTTTGAAGCATTACCGCAGATACAATAGAAAAACACTGCGCGCTTTGCTGGCCCGCCGTGTGCATATAGAAAAATGCCATTACTTTTACGCAAGCCTCTTTCTGGCGCGGGCCGCCGGATTCTTTATAAAACGAAAACAGCTTTCAGGTATCGGAACGTGGCGTTTTTCAGAAACAAGCGTTGTAACGCGGTTTATTCGCGCTGTTCTGAATTTCGATTTCTATCTGTGCGCCTTTCTCGCGCGGTTTCACTTCTATCCGCCCGGTCTGTCATTGCTTGCCGTATGCCGGAAGACACGCGAAAACCGACATTCAAGATAATTATAAGGAGACAAACCTATGTTTTTCAATCGTACTATTACAAGCCGCGCCGGTGATTTTTTCAACCGCATCCGTCCGCCTGTGATACGCAGGGATAAACGGATTATCGCGCTGTTTGTGTTGTTTTTTTGCGGCTGCGCCGCGGTAACGCCCTCTTTTATGCGCGCGTTTATCATTGAACTGGCCGAGCGCTTTGTGGTACACAGAAAGCTGACCGCGCCGGTTTGGATGGAATTTTTGCTGCAGGCGTCAATAAAAAGTGTAGCGCTGTCTGTTCCGGCTCTTTTAGGATACCTTTTTATCGACCTTAAAAAAGGTCTTGAAAAACAGCCGGCGGCGGATTTTTACCGCAGGGCGTTTATAAAGCCGGTTTCCGGTATGTTTGTACTGTACGCGCTGGGAATGACGAGTATTATCCGCGCTGATTTTCTGTACGGATACGATGATATATTGAGGGCGCTTAGTATAAGGGGGCGCGAATGGGATTTCAGCCGGCACGTTACCAATTCTCTTGCGGTGATTCTTCATGCGGATACCCGCCCCGCCGATATATCGCCGCTGCCGCAGCTGCTCGCCGCGCTGTTTCTTGCCGCCGCCGGCGTCCTGCTCGTTTACGCCGTATCCGGCGGCAGAATAACCAAAACCGCCTGCTTTGTAAGTTTATCCGCAGGCCTCTCCCCGCTCTTTCTTGAATGTCTTGCCTTTAAATTCGATGCGCCCTATATGGCGCTGTCAATTCTTGTCAGCGTTGTTCCGTTCTTATTCGTTAGGGATTTTGTGGTTTTTTCATTCGTTTCGTTCGTTTCGCTCCTCGTTATGACTATGACGTACCAGAGTTCTTCGGGCATCTATATTATCGTCGTGATTGTTTTGTGCCTGAAGGCTTGGAACGAACGGAGCGAAACCGGTAAACGGATACTTTGTTTTGCGGGAGTTTCCGCATTGTCGTATTCGCTCGCTTTGGTCTATTTTCGCGTGTTTTTTATGGAGTCGTTTACAAGACAGAATATAACGACGGATGTTTTTTCTGCCGGCCGCTTGTTTTCCGGCGTTCTGGACAATGCCGTTGTGTATATGCGGACTGTAAATAACGACTACGCTTTAGTATGGAAAATTCTGACGATTCTTGTCTGCGTAATGTTTTTGGTAAAAACAGCGGTTTCAACAAAAAGAAATAAGGCCGCCGCGCTTGCCGTTTCTCTGGCGGCGCTCACCGCAATGTGCGTCCTTTCCTGCGGCGTTTATTTGGTTTTATCAGGAATGAACTTCTACCGGCCACGTTACCTGTATGGATTCGGCGTGTTCATTGCCATAGCGGGAATTCATGCCGTTCATGGGGAGGGGGTAATTGGAAAGATAACGGCCGTTCCCGCCGTTTTATTAAGCTGGTGTTTTGTGGTATTTTCGTTTTTATACGGCAATATGCTTTCCGATCAAAGAAAATACAGTGATTTTAGAGCCGGTATTTTGGTACATGATTTGTCGGTGTTGTTTCCCCAAAGAACGGGTGAAAAGATAAAAATAGAAGGCGGCGAGGGCCTTGCTCCGTCTATTCAAAATAGAGTGGCGCGCTATCCGATACTGCCCAAACTTATTATGACGCGCATCGTGCCGTCGTACAGTGTTCATTATCTAAAAGGTTATTACAACTTCGACCTGCAAGACGATGAACAGATAGAAGACGCCGGTTTGGATACCATGCTCGATTCATACTATCACACAATAAAAAGCGACGGAAACCGTATCGTAGTGATACTAAAATAACTCTTTTCTTGATGTCCGATTGAGATAGGCGCGCTGTCTTTTCACTGATGATATTTTTAGCGTATCATTTACTAATGATTGAATTAGTTAATTCTTTTGAAGAAGATCTTAACGCCGCTGTTGAGTATCACGGGCATTTGTGCGCGGGACAGATTATAGGCGTGCGAATGGCGCGGCTTGGTTGCGCGGAACTTGGAATCGCCGCGCCCCGTTCATACCGTGATTTGTTCGTGTTTGTTGAGGTTGATCGCTGCCTTGCCGACGCTGTAAGCGTGGTTACAGGATGTAAAATCGGAAGGCGGCGTTTAAAATTCGTTGATTACGGTAAAAGCGCCGCCGTATTTGCAGATAACGCGGCAGGCGCCGCCGTTCGTATTTCCAGCAAGCGCTGGATAAAAGTTCCAGAGAATGAAGAACCACTTGATTATTTTAACATCATATCGGATGCGGAGCTGTTTCGTGTTGAACAGGTAAAAATTGGCATTCCGCCGGAAAATCTTCCCGGCCCGCCTGTAGAAAAAGTTTTATGTTCACTATGCGGCGAGTATATTACGGATAAAAGACATATATTAAAAGAAGGAAAAGCGTTTTGCAAAGCGTGCGTATATGGCTCATATTACACTATTACAGCATGATTATTGTAATGAACGCTTCCAGCGCGCCTATCATAAATCCAAGCATAGCACCAAAAATGTTTATCCATTTAAGCTGACCTGATAGTATATTAAGTATGAGGCGCTCAACGTTGATCATATCCATAGAGTCTATGCGGCTGCGTACTGTTCTCTTTATA
The DNA here is from genome assembly GCA_031280035.1 of Spirochaetaceae bacterium. Lineage (GTDB taxonomy): Bacteria > Spirochaetota > Spirochaetia > Treponematales > Breznakiellaceae > JAIRPU01. The sequence continues at coordinate 31,482 of JAITHJ010000040.1, forward strand.
TCAAGCGATTCGGTTATATGCGGTATTTCTTTAAGTACATGATCGTACAGTTCATCAATATGTTTTTCTGATAAAATATATTTCTTTAACGATTCGAGCATCGCTTTTGACACGGTATTTCTTATATTTTCCAGAGAATCCGTAAAGAACGAAAAAATATTTTTACCGGCAAAGGCCGTTTGATCAAATTTGAGCATATAATGCTCTAGAATATTTTCAGTAATATGCAAGAGCGTTTCTTTGAATTTGTTCTTGAATTCCGGCGTCTTACAACGCTCCATTATTGTATCCGGCGAAAGCAGCTCACGTTCAACCATACAGGCGATGCTTTCTGAAAGTTCATGCCTATTACGCGGAATTAATCCCGGAGTAAACGGTATATGCATTTTAAATATATGCAATTCTTTTAGCGGACGAAAAAGCATTTTAACTGCGATAAAATTCGTTACATATCCTATTGCCGCGCCGGCTATCGGCGTTACAATACAAATAAATAATACTTTCATTGATTTTACTTGTTAGCGAATTTGCTGGACGCTGTTTGCGCTTGTATTAGAGTATCGTATACTTCCAATTCTTTTTCACGAATCCATCCTGAATAGGTTCCGCGTACGAACAGCCAGCTTTCGGTTTTGTTTTCCTGTATAACAGGCCATCTTTCAATTATTTCAACGACTGATCCTTTACGCAGAAGGCCGATGGATTTTTTGTCTTCCCCACGCATATCATAAAGACGTGAATAACCCGAAGTAATAAGTCCATATCCGATTACGCTTCTTGAAAGCGGCGGCGTTGGCGCCAGTATTATCATATCTTGTGGTTTTTTGTTACAAGACATACATAAAGAACAAATAACTATAGCGAATAAAAATTTCATGAGTCAGCCAAAACGGGTTCTATGAAGGGAATAAGCGATAAATCCGATGGTATAAAATCGAGGTTTTTTATTTCCTCCAAACTTGCCCACTTCCATTCAGTATGCTCCGTTAAATTAAGATATTCATCGTCTAGATAAATTTTGTATGCGTATAAAATACGTTTTATTCCTTTATGAGTAAAGCTGGATTCACCAAGCAGTTTATCCGGCGTTATCTTAACTCCGAATTCCTCAAAAAATTCGCGTACAAGAGATTCCTCACAGCTTTCGCCGGATTCAGCTTTGCCTCCGGGAAATTCCCACTTGCCGCCCATATCGCCGCCTTCAACGCGGCGCGCTATAAAAATCTTGCCGTTTTTTACGGCTATTCCCGCAATAGATATATTCATCCTAAATAAACATCACCTTAGGAAATAAGAAATGCAGAATTCCGGCAATAATACAGCCCAAACCTATAGTTTTCCGGTGAACGGACAAAAACAGCCCCGCGACACGGGGAATATTTTCCTGTTCAGATGGAATTTTGTTAAAATGTTCGTAAATCAGAGCAATTCCTGAGGCGAGTCCCGCAAGAGCCGGGATAAGATCGCCTGCTGGAACATCACTTTCAACCGGAGAAATCAGCGTTAGAAGCGCGATGATCGCCGTAACTATACCCAGCGAAAACCGGTATGCCCCGTCAAGAAGCATCTGTTTGGCCTCATTGTCTTTGTCCAAGACAAGAACCAACCCTGATGCTATATTACAAAATACCGATAAAAAATAAAGCTGTAACATTTTTCTATTTTAGCGGGAAACAGCGTGTCATGGAAAGGGGGGAAGACAGGTTTTAAACAGCGCAGATAAACGGTAAAAAAATATAAGTTTTTCTTTCTTTTGCCGATATAAAGAATAACCCTATAGGCGGCGGGATGAGCATGAAAAAATATTTTTTGTTTTTATTTTGTTTTATTGGTTTTTCTTTATATTGCTTTGCGCAAGACAGCGGCGTTTCAGTTGTTATCCGTTTTTACGATAAAAAAGTTTATTATGCGGAAAATGATCCTATTTTTATTCTTGTAACGATAGCGAACAGTTCGCCGTCTGTTTACAGATTCAGAATATCTGATGACCGCGCTTTTTTTGTAGATTTTGATGCGCGGACTCCGGCAAACCGGCCGCTCGAACAGGCGGATGTTCTTGAGCGCCGCCGCAGTACTTCAAGTCAAATTTTTTACCGTGATGTCAGTCTTGAAGCGGGTGAGTCGTTTTCGTTTATTGAAAATCTGCGCGACTATGTAAAAATAAACACGCCGGGCAGTTTTATTGTACAGGCAAAGGTATATCCTGAGCTTCTCGATATAGCAAAACGTCAAACGGTAAGCCTTGGTCTGAATTCTGGTGGTAATATGATGTCGAATCGACTGCCGCTGCAGATCAAGCCAAAGGCCGTCATTGGAGCCGATGGACTGGCGGTTGCGCTTGATGTTGAAACAGGCGCAATAATCGCGCGTGAAAAAATTTCTCCGGATCAGATTGTAACGTGGACTTTACGGGCAAGACAAAAATCGGAATGGGAGAAATTTTTTCTGTATTTTGATATTGAAAAAATGCTTATGCGAAGCGGATCGCGGCAAAGGCAGTGGCGCGCTGAGTCAGAGGAAGGACGCCAGCGCATGGTAGCGACTTACCGTACTGAATTGCAGAAGTCTTTAACCGACAGCGATCTGTCAGCTATTCCAATGTATTTTGAAATTGAAAATACAAATTATAATATGGAAGAAGGAAAAGTTATCGCATTGGAAAAATTTAAGACCGGCGATTATATAGAACGCAAGCGATATACTTATTACTTGGAAAAGAAAGATGATTATTGGACGATAATTGATTATACAGTTATGAATCTTGGCACAGAGTGATTTGAAGAAAAGATGTGAATTATTATCGCCTGCCGGCAGCCCCGAGTCGCTTTGCGCCGCGGTCAATGAAGGCGCGGATGCCGTTTATCTTGGGCTGAAAACGTTTAACGCTCGTCTTCGAAGCGGGAATTTCGCTTATTCTCAGTTTCAGGCTGCTGCAAAGGTTCTTCGCGGTATGGGCCGTAAATTATATGTCGCAGTAAATACCGTATGGACTGAACGCGAGACTGATAGAATATACCAGCATTTAAAATATATTTCTGATATAGGATGTGACGGCGTTATTGTCCATGATTTTGGTACGTTAAGCTTCATACAAAATTATTTTAATAATCTAAAAATACACGCATCTACGCAGATGAATATTGCGTCGGCAAATGCGTGTAACCTGCTTTCAAAACAAAAAGTTTCCCGTGTCGTTCTTTCTCGTGAATTAAGCATGGAAGAAATAAGGCAAATTCGCGCTCAAACGAATATTGAAATAGAAGTCTTTGTACACGGCGCGTTATGCGTAAGCGCATCAGGATTATGCCTGTTTTCAAGTTATCTTGGCGGAAAATCGGCGAATCGTGGTTTATGTACGCAAGCTTGCCGGAGATTATACTCCGTAGAGAATTCAGAGGATAATAAATATTACTTTAGCATGCTGGATTTGCAGCTTATAGAAAAAATACCTGATCTTGTTAGAGCAGGAGTAGATGCTTTTAAGATTGAAGGACGGATGAAAAGCGCTGAGTATACCGGAAATGTAACGGCAGCCTATAGAGCGGTTTTAGACGCGGTTTTAAATTCAGAATTTCCCGGCGATGATAGTCAGGAAGTAATAAATGCAGTAAAGAAAGCGGTTTCTCTTTTGGAAAATGATTTTGCCCGCGCTAAAACACTGTTTCATTTTGAAAAAAATAATCCGAATATATTTCTTAATCCTGATTCTGACGGCGGAACGGGGATAAGGCTTGGCTGTATAGCGCGTATAAAAAACAGAGCGTCTCATAAATTGGCGTTTATTGAAAATTCACCGGTTATGCCAACGTCCGGCGATTCAATCCGGCTGCATAAATTTGACGATAGTGTCCGCAAGACGCGCAAAATAAAATTCATTGAAATAGATGATAAAGGTTCTTTTTGGGTTGATATACCGGATGAATTTTATAACGGTGATTCAGTTTATCTTATTCAAACTAAAATTATGTCGAAATATTATCCTGATATTCTGCCCAAAAATTTATCTGTTTTTAAAAAACTGCCCGGATATTGCAAAGCGCCTGTTATAGAACTTTGTTTTAAAAACAAATTACAGGAACTGCCTGAAGGATTTTATGTCAGCGTAATGCATATTGAAGATCTTTATATAGCCCAGTCTATAAGGCCAAATCGTATTATACTTTATTTGAATAAATTAAATATAAAGCAGCTTATCAGCCGGCAGAAACAACTGCCGTTTAAGCCGCATGAAATAATACTATGCATGGATCCATTTTTTAATGAAATAGAGAGTAATTATTTTAAGTCTTCAGTACATGAATTAGTTGGCTTAGGATATAAAACCTATATAGCAAATAATCTTGGGCATATAAATCTGTATAAGAATTTTGATGAAGGCATCACGATTATAGCAGGGACTTGGCTTTATGTATTTAACCGTTATGCGGCGGATTTCCTTTTACGAACCAGCGTTTCGGGCATTGTATCACCGCTTGAAAATTCAAGACGTAACTTAGAGCATACTTTTGATATAAAACAGCGCAAAAATGTTTTTGTTACCGTATTTGCGTATCCGTCGTTATTCAGGATACAGTCTGATTTAACCGGATTTTATAAATTCAAAAAACTTAGAGATAATCATGACGAATATTTTTCGCTCTCCAGCGGCGGCGGGAATACTCTTGTTACGCCGCAGATTCCATTTTCCATAACCGATAAGATTCCATTTTTACAAAAAGCGGGTTTTAGGCGCTTTATCGTAGATTTCTCTCCGCATCCGCTGAAAAAAGTATTTTACAAAGATATTATGCGCGCTGTTAAAAATTCCGCTCCCATTAACGGAGCATCCAGGTTTAACTGGAAAAACGGCTTTTATGAGCCTAAAACGCAGTAGTCATTTTTCAATCAGGACTTCAATTACTCTGTTGTGACGGATTTTTGAAATTGTAATTTTCATTCCATAAAAATCAAATATATCTTTATCATGAATTTCTCCGCCTGATTTTTCTAATATCCAGGATGCAAGCGCAGCATCGTTACAGTCGTTTATTTCCAGCGAGAAATAATCTCTCAACTGATTAAGCGATGTTTTTCCTTGAACAGCAAAATATCTATCGTCAATCTTTCTGATATTTTCAATTATTGTATCATGTTCATCCCAAATTTCACCAACAATTTCTTCTAAAATATCTTCTATTGTAACTATTCCCATAGTTCCGCCAAACTCGTCGATAATAACGGCGAGATGCGTTTTCTTTTCCTGTAGTATTTTAAGCACGCGCGCGGCTTTTACCGAACTGGGAATATAGACGGCGGGTTTTATAATATCTTTTAATTCCCGTCCGCCGTCTATAACTTCATAATGAAAATCTTTTAATATTATAAGTCCAGTAATATTATCGATAGAATCTTTGAATACGGGCAGGCGGGAAAAACCGGTTTCACGGAATTTTTGTCTTACCATTTGTGCGGAATCCAGAACAGAAACGGCGCAAAGATCGACTCTTGGAGTACAAATATCGCCGGCTGTTTTATCATCAAAATCTATCGTGCGTTTTATCATAACTTCTTCGCGTTCATTTATACCGCCGTCTTGCCGGGCCTCTTCAACAAATGTAAGCAGTTCTTCTTCAGTTATAGAACGATTTGATTTTATTTTGAGTGATGTGATGATAAATTTCTTCCAGAGCATGGTAAGAAAATTCAGCGGCATAAATAGTACGATAAAGCATTGTAAAATGGGCGCGAAAATCATCGCGCAGGTTTCTGGTGATTCGCGGGCAAGCGTTTTGGGCGTAATTTCTCCTGCGATCAATACGGTAACGCTTGTTAGAAATGTTGCAAGACTGACACCCGCATTGCTTCCTGCAATACTTACAAGGAGCAGCGTGGCAAGGCTTGATAACGCGATGTTTACAACGTTATTTCCTATGAGTACTGTTGATATAAGCGTGTCATAGTTTTCTATTAGACGTAAAGCCCGCGCCGCCCGCTTTTTTCCCTGCGCCGCAAGATTTTTTAATTTTATTCTGTTGCACGAAGTATATGCCATTTCCGCCGCAGAGAAGAAAGCTGAAAAAATCAGCAGGGCTGAAATCATTATTAAAATAACGTTTGAAAAATTTTGCATTGCTGTTCAGGGCGCTTGTCTAAAATAGTATGCGCAAAACTCTTTTCTTTCCGGCTCGTATAACAAGTTCGCCGTATTCGTTAAGGCTGTCTTTGCCGATCAATGCTGAGATATCGGATTGCGGCTGCAGCTCATTGTTTTGTGTAATAAAAGCACCGCCCTGTTCGACAAGCCGGCGCGCTTCGCTTTTGGTTGAACACAGTCCGGCATCGTAAAATAAGTCCACAATATTGTATCCTGCGCTAAGCTTTTCAATTTGAAGTTTTTTTGACGGCAGCGCTTCGCGGTTTCCGTCAGTGCAAAACGCCGCGTGCGCGCCGGCAAGAGCATGGCCGGCTTCGTCTTTGCCGTGGATGAGCGCGGTAACTTCCCATGCAAGCCGTTCCTTTCCTTCGTTTGGATTTTTTAACGAGGCAAGCCGTTCGCATTCTTCTACCGGTAGAAAGGTGAATATCAGAAGGAAACGCCGCAGATCTGAATCAGAAATATTACGCCAATACTGAAAGAAATCATAGGGACTGCATAATAACGGATCGAGAAACAGCGCGCCTTTTTCGGTTTTTCCCATCTTTGCGCCGCTGCTTGTTTCCAGCAGCGGAAACGTAAGGCCGAACGCCTGTGCATTTTTCGGCTGACCGTCCGCGTAAAGCCGGCGGATCAGTTCTATGCCGGCGACAATATTGCCCCATTGATCATCGCCGCCTATCTGAAGGCGGCAGCCGTGCTTTTTGTAGAGCTGTAAGAAATCGTAACTTTGTAGAAGCTGATAGTTAAATTCAATAAATGAGAGCCCTGTTTCAAGCCGTTTTTTGTACGCCTCAAAGCCCAGCATCCGGTTTACTGAAAAATGGCTGCCGATCTCCCGCAAAAAATCGATGTAATTAAGTTCGGCGAGCCAGTCTTTATTGTTCTCATAGAGAGTTATTTTCCCGTCGGAATCCTCAAGAAACCGCTGTAACTGCGTTTGTATTGCCGCGGCATTGCCGTCAAGCTGGGAATAATCGAGTATTTTGCGCATTTCCGTCTTGCCGGAGGGATCTCCAATGCGCGCGGTACCGCCGCCAATTAACGCTATACCGCGGTGTCCTGCCGCGCGCAAATGCCGGAACGCGAAAAACGGCACTATATGACCTATATGAAGACTTTTGCCTGTTGGATCGCAGCCTACGTAAAAGGTTATAGGATCGCTGTCCATAAGATCGGACAGACCGTTAATATCGGTACACTGCGCTATAAAACCCCTGGTTTTAAGAGTATTCAGCGTGGAATTCATGGA
>JAITHJ010000060.1 GCA_031280035.1 Spirochaetaceae bacterium
GCATACGTCAGCGCTTCTGTACCAACTCGTGTGAGACTGGAAACCACCGCAGTCTTACACTTGGTATTCGTACTCTTTCGTTCCCTCTTTGAATTATGGAACGAAAGAGCGTTTATTCTAGAGCGCGGCGGCCTTTTTGGGGGCGGCAGCGTGATTGACAGGGCTTGGTGACTGGCTTATGATTACGGCATGACCATGACCATCAATGTTACAAACCAGGGGGCAGTTAAACTCCTGCACGACCTTGAAGGATTGGGGCTTATTCAGGTAAGCGCCCCCGCACAAGAGAACGCCGCAAACCACGCCGTGCCGCACACACAACGCACCGGCTTTTTGAAAGGCAGCGTGTCTGTCCCCGCGGATTTTGACACCATGGGGCAGGAAACAATAAGCGCCCTCTTTGAAGGCAGCCTGTGAACCTCCTGCTGGATACACACATTCTTATCTGGGCAGCCGCTGGTACGCTCCCGGAATCTGCCGCGCCGTACATAACCGAGCAGCCTTCCTACCATTCACAAAGACCCATTTGACCGTATCCTGCTTGCCCAGTCGCGCGTAGAAGACGTGTCCTTGCTGACTGCAGACAAGACGCTTGCACAGTACGGCGGCAACGTAATCTGCGTTTGAAAACGCGGTGCATTCATCCGCGGCGGAAGTAGGACCCAGACGAAAAACGGCAACGGAAATCATTCATAAGATGAAGGGATACAACAATCCGTACATTTGCACGCCTATGATGGAACGAAAGAGCGTTTATCCCAGAGCAAGCGCGCCGTACATAACGCGGCGTTAGCGCCCAACACTGGCGCGCGCGAATGTACGGTAACTTGCAAAAATCATTGCAATACGGTATTGTTCACGTATGGAGACGCTTATGCAGCATGAAATGACCATCACTGTTGACGATGCCACCTATCAAACACTGCGCCCTTTTATGGAGCGGCATACAGGACAAAGCCTCGGCGAATTGTTGGGTGATTTTGCGCGTTCCCGTCTTGCAAAGCCCGCCTATAACGAGGCGGAATTAGAAGCGGGCTACCGCGCAATGGCCGCTGACGCGGAACGGGAAAACGAAGCCCGGCAGTGGAGCGAAGCGCTTATAGGCGACAGCGTTGATGAAACGCGGTGAAGTATGGTGGGTCGACTTTGAACCTGCTCTCGGCAGTGAAATCCAAAAGACCCGCCCCGCTGTCATTGTCAGCCGCGATACCGCGAACAGCGTAATGCGGCGAGTGGTAGTCGTTCCCCTAACCAGCAATATCAGCAGAATATATCCCGCCGAAACGGTGGTTACGGTTCGCGGCGTTCAGAGCAAAGCCCTTGCCGACCAGATAACAGTCGCCGATAAACGCCGCCTAAAAAAACAAGCCGGTGAGTTGGCCCCTGAAGATATGCAAAAAGTAGACGCGGTTATACGATTGCATTTAGACTTATGAAGCGCGGCGACCCAGCCGTCCGTAGCGCAGGCAACCTACGGCGAAGCGGCGATTTTCTCGTGCGCCAACCCGGTGATTACCTGCCCAACACTGGCGCGCGCTCCGCCGAAACACGGATATTACGGCGGACAACCGGACGCATACGCTAAAGCGGACGCTATTCTTTCTCGTATACCTTATCAACATCAATGGGCAGACCGTCTTCCTCATCTACAGCGGTTTCTTGCTGTGTGGAATCTTCACTTTTATAATTCTCTATATCTATCTCGCGGTCTTCTTCTCTGATTGAAGCGTCATCAGCTCCATCAAAGTCTTCGTCTCCATCGCCGATGTTCTCAATAACCCGTAACCCCGCTTCATTGTCTTCATCAACAACCGCATTGGCTATTATTTGGGTAAACAGCGTAATAGCACGAATAGCGTCATCATTGCCGGGTATCGGGTAATCAACGCCTTCAGGATTGCAGTTTGTATCAACAATGGCTACTATCGGAATACCCATACGGCGCGCTTCAGCCACTGCAATTGATTCTTTCCTTGTATCTATAATGAAAAGTATGCCCGGCAGTTCCTTCATTTCCTTAATGCCGCCGAGGTTCTTTTGAAGCTTTGCACACTCTTTCTTGAATGCGGCAACTTCTTTCTTTGTGTAATTTTCGTAACTGCCGTCAACTTCCATCTTTTCCAGCTTTTTAAGCCGAAGCAACGATTTCTTTATCGTTGTGAAATTAGTAAGCATACCGCCAAGCCAGCGGTTGTTTACATAGAATTGACCGCAACGCTCCGCTTCCTTTTCAATAGCCTGCTGCGCCTGCTTCTTTGTACCAACAAAGAGTACGTTTTTTTGCTTTGCAACCGTATCGCGTACCGCAGAATACGCCCGTTTACTTGCTTCAACAGTCTTCTGTAAGTCAATGATATGAATCCCATTACGTTCAGCAAAGATGTATTTCTTCATTCTGGGATCCCATCTTTTTACCTGATGCCCAAAATGTACGCCTGACTCAAGCAGGCTTTTCATTGTTACTACAGCCAAAATGGCCTCCTTAATAAGAGCTTCCAAAACAACCGCATAAAACGGAGCGGCATATTGTTTCCTGCCGCGTTATGCGTGGTGATTTATCAAGCCCCGCCCTTCAATATGTCTCACGCCGTATACAGCGCGGAAATTTACGGATAACTCCGTATGCTCTGACTATATCACATCAAAATACTTTATTACAAGCGGCGCTAAATAATGAATTCTATGCCTTGACAGGCGGCAATTTCACGCAGTTCTTTTAAAGTAGATTCACTTACCGGTATTGTTCCCTTACGCCTCTGAGCAGTTAATTCAGCTTTTTTTTCACCGGGCGTAAATATTCTTTCACAGCCTTCCGCTTTTGGACTGTCTCTTAACTCCTGTAAGAAACAACTAAGCCGCTCTTTTATTTCTTGGGGATTTCCAAACAAATTGCAATCAAGCGCTATAAAACAATTAGCTATTCCAGTTTCTCCCTTTACAAGATTAACATGGTTGGATGTAAGACCGCCGGATAAGACGCCGGTAAATATATCCACTATAATGCCTAACCCAAAGCCTTTATGCCCGCCGGTAAGTGTGCCCGCGCCGCCTAACGGCAGAATACCGCCGCCGGATTTATGCACTATATTTTGTATAACTTCTGAGGGAGATACCGTTTCGCGTCCCGCCGTATCAACCGCCCAACCAGCCGGAAGATTTTCACGGTTCTTTGCATAAACCTCTATCTTACCGCGCGGAACTACCGTTGTGGATATATCAAAAGAAAAAGGCGCGGGCGATGCGTCCATTGCAAATGCAATGGCGTTTGTTCCCAGCATTCCCTTGCATCCAAAAGTCGGAACAGCAATTGCTTCGGAATTTGTCATGCATATTCCTATGAGTCCTTCTTTAGAAGCAATTTCCGCATAATAGCCGCATATACCTATATGATTTGAATTACGCACGGAAACAATGCCAAAGCCATGCCGCTTTGCTTTCAGACAAGCATCATGCATCGCCTGCACACCGGCAAGCTGTCCCATTGCTTTATGTGCATCAATAACCGCTGATATATCAGTTTGAAAAACGTTTTCCGGTTCAGCGCGGACATCAACGCAGCCGGATACAATTTCATCATGATACCGTACTATACGCTGAACGCCATGCGATTCAATTCCGGCAAAATCAGCCGAAAGCAATACATCAGATATAATACGGCTTTCTTCACCGTTAAAACCATAACTTTTAAAAAGCTCCGTACAAAAAAGCAGCGCTTGTTTTGAATTAATCTTGAGGTATGTATCCATGATAATACTCTGATGAACGCTGCAAAGAATCTTTACGTCTCATCATCCTCTTGTTCGTTTCTTGAAAATATTTTACTTTTGATCTTTATTTGCCGTATCAGATTAGGTATATAAAGCACAAGTCCAGAGATCGCATAAACAGAAAACATAACAAAGAAAATATTCTGCGGAAATACAATTAACAAAAGCGCAAGTATAATAACCAGCACAAATGAACGAACGGCAACCGATTTTGAAACATGAATATTCTTAAAAGAAAGATACGGAATATTTGAAACCATCAAAAACGATAGTATTATCATTACTATCGGCATTGCCAGAAAGAATTTTGGCATTACATTCAATAATATTGGAATAGTTTTAAAATTCAACACGGCAAGTTCTGCAGGATTATATTTTTGAAACAGGTCATCAGGAGCGTTCCATCTAGACCACAATTCATAACTCAACACAAACGAAATCAAGACTCCCGCAGAAGCGGGCGTTGGCAGACCGTGAAACGTAGAATGTACAATGCCATTCGCCGCTTCTACATTAAATTTTGCAAGCCTCAGTGAGCTGCATAAAATAAAAAACACGGCAATAGCTATCCCGGTCTTTCCTTGAGTCAGTGAATGACTCTTTAAAACAAGCTCGTACATCATCATTGCAGGCGCCAGCCCAAATGAAACAAGGTCGCTTAAAGAATCAAGCTGAGCGCCAAAATCACTTGTTGTTTTGGTAATCCGCGCAATCCGGCCATCAAGCATATCGCATACTATGGCGCACACGATAAACCACGCCGCTGCGGTAAAATGGCCTTTTATCGATGAAAGCATGGAAAGAAACCCAAACGTCATATTACCGCATGTAAAAAGAGAAGGTATTATATAAATGCCTTTTTTTAAATCATGTTTCATGCTATATCTCCAACTATAGTTTTTCCTGAAACAATTTTATCGCCTTTTTTTACCCTTATTGTCATATTTGCAGGCAGATGCAAATCAACCTGAGACGAGAATTTAATCAAACCAATTTTCTGTCCTTTAGTAAGCGTATCTCCTTCCTTAACCCATGAAACACAGCGTCTTGCAAGAAATCCAGCAATTTGCCGCACGATAAAAACGCCGTATTTACTCTCTATTGTTATGATATTTTGTTCATTTTCGATGAATGCCTTAGGATTCATTGCCATCAAAAACTTACCGTCTCGGTGTTCAACGCTTCTTACAAAACCATCTATCGGAGATCGCTGTAAGTGCACGTTGAAAATCGAAAGAAACACACGTAAAACCTTCTCATTTTCATTTTCTACAACTTCCATAACAGTACCATTACAGGGAGAAAGTATAAAATCCTCCCCTTCCGTTATTTTTATGTTTGGATCTCTAAAAAAGAAAATACAAAAAAAGGTAATAATCAATAAAACCACACTCAAAGCTGTGAATATCAGACCAAGATTCAGAAACAGAAGCGTTATTGCTGGTATAAACGGCGCGATTATAAAAGGTAATCCTTCTTTTACTATTGTCATAATAAAACCTCTTGATTTCAGTATACTACAATTTAAACTAAATGTTTAGTAATGCGGCGGCAGTTTATCCGGCATTAACGCCGCATAAACTACAATAAAATTCTTGTGCATTCTATTACAGACCAATGGTAATTTATTCAAATACGTATTTTATGCCGCAAGCTAAATTAAAACAAGTAAAAAAATTTGCCTAAAAGGACGGCAATCCAGTATAATATACCAGCATATACAAAATAATTTTGTATATAGTTATTTATTACATAATAAAATGTACCTTAAATAACAAGCAAAAATACGAGGGAAGAATATGATAACAAAAAAAATATTTTCAACGCTGTTTTTTACGGTTTTTGTTTGTAAAGAAACATTAAATATATACTTGATTCTAAAAAATCCGGCTTTGGTTTCCGCTATCACAATGATTTATTTCCGTAATTTTATCGGCAATGCCGATCTTAGCTGAAAATTCCGGCGCAGACATATTCATAGACCATATTACATTTGCAATATGGTCTATGAATATTAAAGACTGCCGTGTTTTTCAGCAACAATTTGGAACACGGATCAAAAAAACTGTTACTAAAGTGAAGGAAAATGATGATAAAAAAAATTTTATTTATTTTAATTATTGCAGCGGCAACCACAGCGCTAGGTTTCACGCAAGAAGAAACCGCTATTGTGAATGACGTGAATGATATGGATAATATCAAAGATAAAAAAAAATTATTTAGTATTGGCGCAGGCGGATTTATTTCCGCTGCTCTTAACGGCGGCGCCATGGGTTATGATATAAAATTGCAAAAAGCAGATCAAAAGGAGAGTATTATATCTAATATTCCCCTTTTAGGCGGCGGCCCGTATATTTTTCTTGATGCGGCTTATATGGAATTTTCATGCGGATATTCTGTCAGCTACGGGAAAGAAAAAACCAAAACCGTACTCAATGGTAAAACCAAGAATGAGGTTAACGCCAATTTGACCAGCATTAATACTATAAATCTTGGTCTGCTTGGCAAATATCCTATAGCTGTCAAAAAAAACCTTAATTTATTCCCGTTGCTTGGTATCGATTACCAGATGGTGCTTTTTGCAAAACGCAATAGAGTAAACATAAAAAGTGATGTTAGAGATCTAACGTCACTGTGGGTTAAAGCCGGCGCCGGCGCGGATCTTTTAATTACCCAAAATCTGTATTTACGTGCTGAAGCGTTATACGGCGCGCGGCTTCAAAACAAAGCGGAAAAAGATACAATAAAAGACTTGAAAAATATTTTTGAAAAAGCAGGAATTCATAATAATGAAGTAAAATCATTGCTTACTCATGGTCCCACGATAAGACTTGCGGCAGGGTATATGTTTTAAGCTCAGAATTTCTGTTTTTTATCCAAATATTTCGACTATCTGGGGGATGTTTTTAAAAACACCCCCTTTTTTTTGTCCGTCGCAGCCTGAACTAAAGACTGCCTTACCGCCTGAACGAAAATTTACCACTTGAAAGATTTAAACTATTCTTGTAGAATTGCTTATATTAGCCATGAAAATAATAGTCAATCTAAAAAACGTCAGAGAAAAATCAATATTCAGTCTATGTAAAACACAGCGCGCCGCCATTATTGCGTTGTGTGTGTTTTTAACTGCCATTGGCTGCAATAACAAGACAGAAAAGACAGAAACGCCTATTTCCGTTAAGACGTTAAAAATTTCTGCGGCGGATGTTAAAAACGGCGCGCGTTTTTCCGGCGTGATTGCTGCTGAAAATGACATCGCGTTAGCCTTTCTTTCCGCCGGTCAAGTAAAGACAGTGAATGTACACAACGGCAGCCATGTATCAAAAGGAGCTATTCTCGCGGTAATTGACAGTACTGCCACGCAGAGCGTTTTTAATGCGGCAAAAGCAAAGCTCGATCAGGCTCTTGATGCCTATAAACGTTATCAGCCGCTTCATGCCGATGGCAATATGTCTGAAGTCGACTGGAAAAAAGTCGTTACCGCACGTGAAGAAGCGGAATCCGCTTTTGCTCTAGCGCAAAGAACACTTGAAAATTGTTCTCTTACAGCGCCGAAAGACGGTTATATCAGTGAAAAGAAAATCGAGTCCGGCGATACTGTGGCGGCGGGAATTCCTGTAATGCGGCTTGTTTCAATCGACAAACTTTATGGCGAGATCTCTGTGCCGTCAAAAGACGCCCAGAACATTCATGAAGGCATGAATTCCATCGTGCGTGTTGACGGCGTAAATGATATGTACGGCAAAGTGCAAGAAATTGACATAACGGCGAATGCGCTGACAAGAACATACAAAGTGCGCGTATTGATAGAAAGTCCTGAAGGGAACATATTGCCCGGTATGTTGTGCAGCGTTTTTATTGCTGACAACGCTTCTCCCGAACCAAGCGCCGGATTTGTAATTCCGGCGGAATCTTTACAGCTTGGCGCGGATGGCCGGTATTTTGTTTATGTTGTCAATACGGAATCAAACCGCGTTCAGCGCGCTCCTGTCGACACACATGGGTTTGAAGAAAACGGCGTTGTTGTCTCAAATGGGTTAAAAGATGGAGATATTATTGTCATTGACGGCGCGCAAAAACTTGACGAAGGCGTTTTAGTAAAAATAGAATGACCGGCGGCAGCGGTTCGTACATTAATGTTAAAAATCAACTGGGAAAAAAATGAATTCTAAAAAAAAATCACTATTTGAACTTGTGCTGGATTATCAGCAAATTCCGGTTGTTCTTGTTGTTATTCTTTGTATTGCGGGCGTGGTTTCGTTCGTTACTATTCCCAAACAGGAATTTCCCGAATTCACCGTTCTTGAGGGTCTTGTCATTGCGGGATTTCCCGGCGCTTCCTCAGAAATAGCCGATGAACGTGTTGCAAAGCCTCTTCAGAATTATCTGTTTTCATATCCTGAAGTAGATCGCAGCAAAACATATTCCGTGTCAAAAGAAGGGCAATGCGTTGTTTTTCTTTATATAAAAGCGGGTGTTAATCCGGCTGAATTTTGGCCAAAACTTCGCATAGGATTACAAGAATTTAAGACGCAACTTCCCGCCCAGGTCCTGCTTGTTGAAGGCATTTCAGATTTTGGCGACGCATCAACTATACTGCTTTCACTATCGTCCAGCAAGCGTTCTTATCGTGAATTGGAAGGTTATCTCAGCCATTTTTCAGATATGGTCCGTAGCTATGGAGAAGTTTCCCGCGTAGCTGCTTTTGGTTTACAAAAAGAACAAGTCTCCATCTATATAGATGAGCAAAAACTTGCGTATTATGGAATAAATCTATCATTAATCATGGGAGAACTTAAACTCGCATCGCTTGCCGGATACGGCGCAGCCGTTACTGAACATGACATTAAAATGCCGATACGGCTTCCGGGCGAATACAAAACTGAAGCGGATTTAGCATCACAGATAATTCTAACGACGCCGCAGGGAGATATCGTTCGTCTCAAAGACGTGGCGGATATTAAACGCGAATATATTACGGACTCCTCATTTGTTCAAGTCAACGGCAAACGCGCGGTCGGCCTTTCAATCTCAATGGCTGCCGGCAATAATGTTATGCAGTTTGGCGGTAAGATTGACGGTTTTATTCGTGATTTTAAAGAAACGCTTCCTGACGATGTTGAAATAACAAAAATAGCCGACCAGCCCGCTGTTGTAGGCGCATCGATTATTCATTTCTTTCGTGATTTTGGCATTGCGATACTTTCAGTAATTTTTGTGATTGTCATATTTTTGCCCAAACGAATAGCAATGACAGCCGCAATTACCATTCCCATTTCAATACTAATCTCGATGACCGTACTTCAGGTTTTTGGCGTAGAATTAAATACCGTATCGCTTGCTGCGCTGGTACTTGTACTCGGTATGGTCGTGGATAACTCAATCGTAATTATTGATAACCACGTTGAAAAACTTGACGAGGGAATCGACCCGCGTGAGGCGGCGTGGACAAGTGCACGCGAGCTTTTTATCCCAATAACAACAGCGACATTCGCCATCATTGCGGCTTTTGTACCGACAATATTCTTTTTAACCGGAATGTTCAAAGAGTTTATAGAACCTGCGCCGGTAACTGTTGCCGTAACGTTGTTTGTATCGTTTTTTGTCGCTGTCTTTTTTGTTCCCATTGTAAACTACAGTTTTATAAAACAGGGCGTTGGCGCAAAATCAGAAAATACGGAAAAAAAGTCCGTGCTTGATAAATTACAGGCGTTTTACAATAACGTATTTCTTGCGGCCGCCTTTCGTAATCCCAAACGTACCATATTCATAGGCGTTGCGGCTATTGCCGCCGGCACAGGACTTTTTGCGGCGCTTCCCCAGCAGCTTTTTCCCAAGCTTGAACACAGTAACTTTGCTGTAGAGTTTTACTTTCCAGAAGGTACGCCCCTGGAAAAAACGGCGCGCATTACCAAAGAAGTCGCCGGCGCTGTTCAAGAAGACAAGCGGGTAGCGAATGTTTCCGCATTTATAGGCGAAAGCTCGCCGCGATTCAGTGCGCTTTACGCGCCGCAAATACCGGCGCTCAATTACGCGCAGTTAATCGTCAACACATTTACAAACAAACAAACAGAAGAGCTGCTAAAAGAATTTGACGCTAAATACAGGGATATTTATCCTGACGCGCATATACGGTGGAAACAGTTGGATTTTCTTCCCAATGACGCGCCTATAGAAATCCAAATATCAGGAAACGACCGTATTTCAATAAAAACTTTTGCTGAAGAAGTAAAAAAAATACTGCGGGAAGAAGAAGATTTAATCTGGGTAAAGGATGATTGGCGCAATCCGCTGCTTGCCATAAATCTCAATATGGACAACGAATCCGCGAACAGGCTTGGCATTACAAAAGGAATGCTTGCGATGTCAACGGCTATTACGCACAGCGGCGTTCCGGTAGCCACAATATGGGAAGGCGATTATGCAAAGCCGGTATATCTTAGAACCCAGTATAAGAGCGGCGGCGGCGTAAGCGATCAAGGAGCGGCAATCTCCAGTCCTGAAGACATACTGAATCAGTATGTTGCGACTCCCGCCGCCATTCAACCTATTATGGTTCGGGAGATTTCTTCTATAGAACCCGGCTTTACCGAAGGACAGGTAGTACGCCGTAACGGACGGTATGCGATAACGGTTTCCGCCGATGTAGCCTTTGAAAAGCTTGCATCCCCGCTGTTCGCCCGCGTATCAAAGAAGATAAACGCGCTTCCCGCGCCCGAAGGCGTAGCAGTCTTTTATGACGGCCAGCATCAAATGGAAATGGAAACTTATTTCCCGTTTGCGGAATCGTTATTTGCCAGCGTTGTTATCATCTTTTTACTGATGTTGTTTCAATTTAAAAGGCTGCGTTTTGCACTGCTTGTTATGAGCACGATGCCGCTTGCCATTATAGGCGGCGTAGCCGGACTTTTTATCATTGGGTATCCCTTTGGGATGACGTCATTCATGGGCCTTATTGGGCTTTTCGGTATCGTAATACGGAATGGCGTTATCTTAATCAGCTACGCTAATGATCTGCGCACCGGCGGAATGTCCGCGCGTGATGCAGCGATTGCGGCGGGTGAACGCCGTATGAGGCCAATCTTCCTAACGGCTTCGGCGGCGGCGGTAGGCGTTATTCCGCTTATAACATCAGGTTCTCTGCTTTGGGGGCCGCTCGGGTCCGTTATATGCTTCGGACTTATAGGTTCGACAATACTCACGCTGTTTGTTCTGCCTGTAGCGTACTGGAAGTTTGGCTAAGAGAACGATTGTACTCACAATGCACTGGAAAAAACAAGAAAGTTATGTCATACTGGTTAGAAATTGTAATAAACACAAGGAGAAATTAACAAATTATGAAAACAGAGGGAAAATTCTTTTTAAGATTCGGCCTATTCGCGCTTATGGCGGCGGCGGGCGTAGCGGGCGCGGCGGCGGCTCCATCACCGGAACATGATTTTGATATACAGATCAACAAAACCGGCAATGGCCTTATCATTTCCAAGTATAAAGGCAACGCTGCGGTGATTGTCGTGCCGCCGGTGATTCAAGGGATGCCCGTTGTCGAAATAGGCGCAGAGGCTTTTGCATCTGCAAAACAAACGGCGAACTCGATTACACTTCCCGACGCGGTTGTTTCTATCAATGACAGAGCGTTCAAGAACTGTTCAAAACTAACATCGGTTACTCTTCCATCCGCGCTTGAAACTATTGGGATTGACGCTTTTGCCGGCACAGGACTCATTACCATCGAGCTGCCCGCGTCTCTCAAATCGATAAGCTCGGGCGCTTTTTCCGGATCGGCCTTAACATCCGTTGCAATACCTTCGGGCGTAAACATAGGCGCCAGCGCTTTTCAGATGTGCAAGAGCCTGAAATCGGTAACATTCAAAGGCGACGTTACGTTTACCTCGGCGGCGTTCTGGGAGTGCAGTTCTTTGGAGTCAGTAACAGTGAACGGGAGCGTAAAGACCGTTTACGGAAAGACGCAGGACGGATTTCCCGAAAACAACTTTAAGGGAACAAAGATGTCCATCGTTCTTCAAGCGGAAATACGCAAGATAGGATACAAAGGTTCTTTCTAAAAAGCGGCCTCCAACTCTGCGCGCGCCGTGTCTGTAAACCGCCGGCGCGCCGCAACGGTCTGCGCTGATACTATTGACCAAAAATTTTGAATACTCTATGATGAGCAAATTGAGGAGCGGTGTCCGAGCGGTTGAAGGATCCAGTCTTGAAAACTGGCGTGGCGGCAACGCCACCGTGGGTTCGAATCCCACCTGCTCCGAAGCCGGTTTTCATACGGTATTTAACAAAGAGGTTGTAGCTCAGTTGGATAGAGCATCAGATTGCGGATCTGAAGGTCGCACGTTCGAATCGTGTCAGCCTCATGCTTACAGGTCTTGTGCAAAAAAGCGCTTGACGGATGTTTTTTTTAACAGCGCCGCTTATTGTTTCCGCAAACTATTTTCTCAGGTGATTTTATACGAATTATGGCTATAAAAATACTATAACCAACAGATAAAGCGCCAATTCCAATAAAAAGTATACGCTCTTCCTTAATCCGGCTCTTATTTCTATGTCTTTTTTATACAATAGTATGTTTTTCAATCTTTTCTTTTTTATTCTTCGGTTTTATTATTGATATTATTGTCATTATACACAACAATATTATTTGTCCGGCCATAAATATAAAAAACATCTTCCCGTCTTTTAATGTTATATTTTGAATATTATTTTTTTGAATATTTTCCAAAATCATGAACATTTGCCCTATCCCGCCCATTCCGGTAAATAACACAACAAATATTGCCATTATCCATTTTGCCAAAACCCATTTGAATTTTTTGAATCCCCATTTTGAAAATATTCCATAAATTATTCCCTGTATTATACATACCAGGGCTGCCGGTAAAACAACCATTTTATACAGCCCCGGTATCATGGGGGCTAAAACCATGAATTTTTCTATACCCGTATTGTTAAAACAATAAAAGGCGAACCCGAATATACACATGACTGCCCCAAACCATATTTGAGCCGCGATGATGTGGATGATCATCATCAGTTTCATGCCGTTTGCTGGTAAATAGACCATGCGATACTCCTTTAGAAAATAACTGCTCTTAACTGTACCATAAATTTTAACGCCATCCTAGTCTAAAAGATATTAGACTCTCAGGGGTATAATACTTTGGTCCGCCGCGTTCAACGCTTATATCTCCTCCAAATATCCAGCCGTCTATTCCATCATATTCTATTTTAAGCCATCTATCAGAACATCCTTCTATTGTGTCGATTTCTTCTGTCGCTTCCGTTACCTCTAAGTTTATCTGCGGAGAAGCGTTTATTGGAGGAATAATTTCCCCAATAATTTTTGTCCCAATTGTTCCTGGCTTATCCCGAATAGTTAAATTATCATAAGCCCAATACGTTACAAGCTGATTTAACATTCGTCTACGCGTCCAAATTCTATTTCCCGCATTAGTTATTCCAAGAATCTCCCACCTATTATTAAAATAAGGAGCGAAATAACCGGCATCTGTAAAATTTAATTTACTAAATAAAATCCATCCTTCCGTATTATTCATATTTATTAAAAGCCAAGAGTAATATTCAGCAGCAACAACAATCTCAGCAACTTGAGTAATAGTTATATCATCATTTAAACGCAACGTGCCTGTTTTATTTCTATTATTTAATGACGGTTTGTCATAAACGATTAAATTTTCTTCATCTGCCAAATCTCCAATTTTTATATTTTGAATATGCCGCCTGATAGTCAATTCAATACCATCATCCGTTTTTGTTTCAATTATAGTTCCATTACCGTTATTGTAATCATTTTCCTGAGAAAAACTAAACATTATCGTATATGTTAATAACAGTAATACTAGTATCTTTTTCATATAAACTCATCTCTTGTTATATAATAGATTTTTTGCGGCGTTAATATAAAATATACTCAAAAAAAATAACATCTAACGTTCCGGCTGTTT
>JAITHJ010000067.1 GCA_031280035.1 Spirochaetaceae bacterium
TAATCCCATAGAAAAAGACTGGGCAAACTTGAAACGCAATTTACGTGATACAGCTCCTCTGTACGGATTGCTTGAAACGGCTATTTATAAGTATTGGTGTTAGGTGTTTTTATGTAGAACAACTATAAATATAAGTATTTGCATGAAAAAGCAAAACCGGTGTCCAAATCATTGTATCAAATAACACGAACCGCTTATCGGGAAGTATCTAATATACGCGATATAATTCCCCATTTATCGGTAAACCAGCGCAGCATACTAGAACATGGCTTACAATCAGAAACCACAATCGGGGTAAACCTTTCCTCACCTGTATAATCAAATTATCCAAGGATTGCACTGATTAACGCGGATTTCCGGCAACAAAACCCTTTTCTAATCCGTGAAAATCCGTGTAATCCGTGGACTGCTGCCCTGTAACCGGCGAGCCCTAGTTGCCGCCGTCGAGCAAACCCGCTACCTGTAAATCGGAAACCACAATCGGGGTAAACCTTTCCTCACCTGTATAATCAAATCGTCCACGGATTGCACGGATTAACACCGATTTCCGGCAACAAAACCCTTCTAATCCGTGAAAATCCGTGGACTTTTGCCCTGTAACCGGCGGCGGCAAGCGTGGCTGTGGTAGTTGTTGCATTAATTATTTTTTATAAATAATTCAAAATCAATTTTTATTGTTTTCCAAATTTCTTCAAGATTTTTTACCAATGTTTCCATTTCATTCCATTTTAATTCAGAGCTATAAGAATGACGTATAAAATGGCGAAAATACATATATTTTTCCATTTGTTCTTTTATCTCCGGTCTAATAATTGCAATATTCCGTGAATTTTGGCCAAATGCCATTTCAAATAATGCTTTATGCCATCAAGTATTGTCCGGCACTTTTTGATTAGCGCTTTTCAGAAAGAGCGTAACAACACTTTCTATGCCATTATAAAATGAATGTATTATTTGAGCTGTTGCTGTTATTTCCACAAAATCCGGTTCCCGTATTTTACATAAATCCAGCAGTGGCTTTGCGTCATATAGTAGTTTTTCTATTCGTACAATCTCATATTCAATTTTCGCTTTTACCTTAGCATCCAATTTCAACGACCTCTCCCAGCTGTTTTAGAAGAGAATAAAAATCATCATTACAGTCAAAATCGACAATATCAATTTCATTATCTAGTGCGAAATATACCTTTGAGCATGTTTCAAAAAATTTTCCTTTCGGCAGCCCTTTTATGCCGATGTCAATATCGGAACCGTCACGACTTTTTCCGGTAACCAGCGAGCCAAACAGATAAATTGATTGGCAGCCGTCATTTTTGAGTAAATTAGCCGCAATTTCAATGTCTTTTTGATATTTTACGGGTATATTGAGTTCCATGTTTTTAACTTATCAAATTCATTATATTCTATCAACGGCATTTTCATATATCCGGTCAGCCGTAAAGCCCCGTCTTTAGACACCGGAAATTGTCAATCTTTTAATTATTCCTTGACGGTAACCGCTTTCGCTTTTTCTAAAAAAGACGCGATGTTCTCACTGGACGTTCTGACTTCTTCAACCTTGTCCGTTACTTCCTGAGAAACCGCCGAAAGCTTTTCCAGCTCCTGCTGGATCCCCTGACTGCGCTGAAAAATAACGCCGGTTACGTCCTGCACCTGTTTAGTTACGTCTTGAATGGTCTGTAAGGCCGTGAGAATCTGCGAGCTTCCAATCGACTGCTCTTCTACTGCCTTATTTACCATGCTGAAAGAATCGTCCATTGATTTTATCTCCTGAAATATCGTATCCATCGAAGATACCGTATCCTTAGAGACCCCGCCTATCTCGATAATCGACTGATCCATCCTCTTAATCTCCGCCGCGATAGATTCGGACTCTTTGCCGGACCGTTCAGCAAGCTTGCGAATCTCGTCCGCGACCACGCCAAAGCCCTTGCCCGCTTCTCCAGCGTGAGACGCCTCAATGGCGGCGTTCATCGCCAGAATATTTGTCTGTCCCACAATATCCGAGATCGTTCCGTTCGCGTTTTGGAGCGCCGCCGCCTGCTCCTCTATCTTTTTGAGCGTTTCCAGCAGCTTCGCCAGCATACGATGGCCGGTCTCAGAGGATTTGGTGAGGGTGTCGGTCGTCTTTCCTGCGTTGACTACGACTGCGCGTATCGAACTGATATTCGCCACCATCTGTTCAATCGCCGCTGATGACTGGGATATATGGCCGGCCTGCTTCTGCACCGCCTGATTAAGCAGCTCAACCCGCTCGAAAATCTCCGCCGCCTGACCGGACGCCGCCATCATTCCATCCTGCTGAAACTTGACTTGAGCGCCTACGCCGTCCATAGTATTGGCGATGACGCCCAGAGAGTCGGAAGACTCAATAATCACCGTATTCATCCGCTTGCTGTTGGCAAGCGTCTTCTCAAGATGCTCCTGTAGGGAATCCATTGTCTTTTGCAGATTGTCCCGAATCTTTAACAGCGCGCGCTGAACAGTACCGAGTTCATCGGTTCGTAATTTCTGGAAGTTCACCGTAAAATCCATGTTCGCTAAAGCGCCGGCGGTATGCTCAATCCCTTTAATCGGAACGGTAAGCATCCTTCGGGTAAACAGAATACACAGTACCGCCCCAATTCCCAGCAGCGCCAGAGCTCCGGCAATCAGGCGGATCATCAGCGCATCCACGCCGGCGAACATCGCTTTAACCGGAATGGTGGATACCAGAGACCAATTCGTACCCGGAATAGACGAAGCGTATAAAAGCGCATCCTTGTCCATTGCGGTAAAAGACGGCGAAGATAACGCCTCCTGCTGATACCGCTCCAAGCCTGTTTCAGTAAAGAAATTCTTATTCATCACCGCAGCCGTATCCGAATGGCTGATGAATAAGCCCTCTTTGTTGAGCAGATATATCCGCTGACCCGGCATGGTAACAGCCCCGTTAAGTATCGAGTCCAGATCGTTCACCAATACGTCAATTGCCACAACCCCAATGTCTTCCTTTTTTTCATTAAAAACCGTCATGGATACGGCTATGGCAATTTCATTGGTCGTGGCGATAACATAGGGGTCTGTACAGGCCGCCTTGCCTTGAGCCTGTTTCGCATCGGTAAACCAAGGACGCTGAGTGTTGTCCCAGTTCAGAGGCGGAGACCATTCAGGAGAGAATACCGCCATGCCTCCTTCCTCAAACCAGGGAACATTACTGACGTAATAGAGCATCGTTATATCGGCGCTGGGCGCCATGACACGGCTGAAATAGCTCATCATCTCTTGGGAATCAAGATTATTTTGTTTGAGCAGGCTCGCAATGCCGCAGGCGGTGTCGTGTAATATCTCGCGGTATTTTTCAAGTTTAAACGCAATGCTGTCTTTGGAACGGTCGATGCTCCCTTGGGCATTCTGTCTAATTTGCTGGTTAGTGATGGAACGAAGATTGAGAATAAACACAGCGGACAGACTAACTGTGGTAAGCGCAATAATAGCCAAACAAACCGCGGTAAACAGCGCCGCAAAAGATGTTTTCTTTTTATAGTCCATTTTAATACGTCTCCTTCTCTTGATAAATAACGCAAAAATCCTTTATAAAGATGAACAGAAAAAAACCATGAGTAACCGGCGAATGCTCCGGTTTGGCAGTCCATTTACACCGCATTTTCCCATATTCCTCTAAACGGGGGGGGGGGGGGACAAAAAAATATCTCATAATTTCAAGATTCTAGCATAGTTTTTCTTTCTTTGCAAGGGAGCGGAGGCGCAGTAAAGGTATAGTATCGTTAAAAACGGACGGCGCAAATACCCCCTTTTCAATAAGACTAAAGTCTATTATATTTCTATATATATTATTGAATAATAATATGATAGAAAATCAAAAATTCAAACGAAAACGGGCGGATAAAATACCGTTCGTAAAGGAGTAAAAAATGGCGCAGCGCCAGTTTCAGACTGAAGTTAGTCAGTTATTACATCTTATTATTCATTCGCTCTATTCAAACCGCGAAATCTTTCTGCGGGAACTTGTCTCTAACGCATCAGACGCTCTTGATAAGTTAAAATACCTTACCGTCTCCGATGATGCCTATAAAAGTTTCGCCTTTGAGCCCCGTATCGATATTAGCTTCAATAAAGAAGCGCGGACGCTCACTATCTCCGATAACGGCATCGGTATGAACGAAACGGAATTGGGAGAATCACTTGGTACTATTGCGCGTTCCGGCACAAAGGCTTTTATGGAACGGCTTGGAGACGGAGATAAAAAAGACAGCAATCTTATAGGCCAATTCGGCGTCGGTTTTTATTCGGCGTTCATGGCCGCCGGTAAAATCGAAGTAATCAGCCGTAAGGCGCTCGAAGACGGCGCGTGGAAATGGATCAGCGACGGTAAAGAAGGATACGAAATCGAAGCCGCCGCCCGCGATACTCAGGGTACGACCGTCATTCTCCACCTGAATGATGACGGTCTTGAGTTTGCAGACCGCTGGCGTATCGAAAACATCATCAAGCAGTATTCGAACCATGTCGCATTTGCCATCTTTCTTACCTATGATGAGCATGAATACGATGATAAGGGCGAGGTGAAGTCTACTAAACAGAAGACAGACCGCCTTAACGACGGATCGGCGCTCTGGCGTAAGCCGAAATCCGAGCTTAAAGACGAGGATTACAACGAATTTTACAAACAAATCGCCCATGATACCGAAAATCCGCTCTTCTATCTTCATACAAAGGCCGAAGGCTCGCTGGAGTATAACGCTCTGTTCTTTATTCCCAAAAAAGCGCCGTTTGACCTCTTTAACGCCGACTATAAAAGCGGCGTTAAGCTCTATGTGAAGCGCGTTTTTATCACTGATGACGACAAAGAACTCATGCCGGTCTACTTCCGGTTCCTGCGCGGCGTCATTGACAGCGAGGATCTTCCTCTTAACGTAAGCCGTGAGATACTTCAGCAAAATAAAGTCCTTTCCAATATTAAAAACGCCTCTGTAAAAAAACTCCTCGCCGAGTTTAAATCAGTCGCGGAAAACGATAAGACAAAATGGGAAGAGTTTATCGGCCAGTATAACCGGCTTCTTAAAGAAGGGCTGTTTTCCGACTGGACAAACTCTGACGCGTTCGCCGATTTAATCCGCTTCAAAAGCACCAAAGTTGACGGCTGGACGAGCCTTGCCGACTACACCTCGCGCATGAAAGACGGCCAGAAATACGTCTACTATATTACTGGCGGCGATGAAAAGACCCTGAAAGCCAGCCCCCTGCTTGAGGCGTATAAGGCAAAAGACATTGAAGCGCTTGTCATGAATGAAGAAATCGACGAGATCGTTATACCGCGTCTGCACCGCTATAAAAAAGTTACCGGTGTTGATGCGGACGGCAAGGAGACCTTCAAAGAATGGGAGCTTAAATCGGTAAATCACGCGGGCGCGGATGAAGAGCTTGGCGTTGAAGAAAATAAAGACGCTGAAGAGAAAGCAAAGCCCGCCGTTGAAAAAATAAAGAAAGCTTTAGGAGACAGCGTAAAAGACGTCCGGCTTTCACGCCGTTTACATGATTCGCCCTCATGTATAGTCTCCGATGAAAACGACCCATCGATACAAATGGCGCAAATGTTTAAAGCTATGGGCCAAACGGGAAATATGCCTGATGTTAAGCCAATTCTCGAAGTAAACGGCGAACATCCTCTGGTAAAATCAATCGCCGCAACAGATGACGAGGCGAAAATTGAAGATACCGCGCATGTCCTGCTTGACCAGGCATTGATTGTTGAAGGACTTAAGCCTAAAGACCCGGCGGAATTCGTAAAACGCCTTAACCGGCTGCTCGCTTCCTAAACTAAACGGTATGTTCAATGCGGCCTATAGCCGGACCGCATTGAACACCGGCGCGGTCTGGGCATTGCGCGCCGTCCGCCGCGCAAAGTGCGGCCTTATCGCACCGGAAACGTGCGTGAGCGCGGGTGAAGTCCCGGCGCAGACATTCATCCGCCTTTCGCCATAAGGGCATTGCGGCGCAGCGTTTCCGGTTTAAGCCACCGCATGCCAAGCGTGCTTCCTTTGAACTTCATTCTTATTTGCTCCTCGCTCATAGTTAAAAACTCATCTATATTGATAAAACGCTCCAGCGGAGTACCACTGAGTTTTACGCTGCACACTC
>JAITHJ010000024.1 GCA_031280035.1 Spirochaetaceae bacterium
TTGTTATACTCCAGTAAAACATATGAAGATTTTATGATGTTAGACAGGCAAATTCCCAAAAAAAGAATGGTTAATAAGTTACGATTAGGTTTGATGAAAAAGAGTAAAGTTATTTAATAACTTCAGTTATTAAATAACTTCCGCTAAAAAACAGTAGAATTTGGGATTTCTGAAAGAAATTCTCAAATTCTGCAAGACTTGTTTGATAACCAACCGGGTTATTAAACAAGTCCAGTAACTAATAGTGCAGCCCAAAGTTTCGGTAATTATCCCCGTCTATAATACGGCTCCCTATTTGCGCCGCTGTCTGGACAGCGTTTGTAATCAAACTCTGCGGGATATTGAGATTGTTTGCGTGAACGACGGTTCTACGGATAACAGCCTGGATATACTCAACGAGTATGCGGCCAGGGATAGGCGTAGTAAGGTAATCGATTTTCCTGAAAACAAAGGAGTGTCCGCCGCCCGGAACGCGGGAATTGACGCGGCAGAAGGGGAATGCATCGGCTTTGTGGACAGCGATGATGCTGTAGAACCGGATTTTTACGCGGGACTGTACCGGCAAGCGATAAAGACCGGCGCTGAAATTGTAAAAGGCGAGGTGCGTGTTGCCGGTTATGACGGTATAGCGCGGAATCTGCATATAAGCAGAGAGACGCGCCTCAGCAGGGTGCGTTTTTCGGGATTTTCTACCGCCATATACAAGAACGAATTGGTAAAAAACAACAAAATTATATTTCCCGCAGGTATTGTTTGTGGGGAGGATCTGGTATTTTCCTTATGTACGGCATTAAAGGCGAAGGAAACAGAAACCGTTGACGGTATATTTTATATACAATACAGGCGTAAGGACAGCGCGAATAGTGAAACGTATGATATGCAAAAAATAAATTCTATTATCGAATCATATTATATTATGATGCGTGAAATTAATCTTGACAGAGACAAAATAAATGATGCGGAATATAATGATTTTCTTTTTTCCGCGGTACATGCTGTTTTTGAATTACCGCGAAAGAATGACAGCGCGGAATGCGGACGCCTCTGCGCAAAAACCTGCATCGAATTATACAGGAAATATTTACGTGGTAACTATCATAATGAAATACTACAAGCCCAAATCCCTTTTTGTTTTTGTTTTGAATATCTTGACGGGGACGATCTTGAAGGTTTAACTGATTATTTGCTCAAAGGAAAATTTCAGGCAGATCAAACAATGGCTTTGCTGCGAAGGCGTGTGAAAATTTCTTCAGGATTGTTATGATTGTTATACGTTTAATGGGCGGGCTTGGAAACCAGATGTTTATCTATGCGTTTGGGAAATCATTGTCAAAAAAAATAGCGCATACAATTTTATTTGATACCAGCTCTTTTGTTACAGGCAAGCGCGAATTTGAATTGCCTCTATTTCCCAATATCAAGCTGGATATTGCCACCATGTTTCAGTCCCTGACCGCTCAAGGTTTTGATAAAGAAGGAGCTGCACAGCGATTGCGTAATAAAAAATATGGTAATTCTGATAATGACAATTTTTTTGTAATTGAAGAAGACCGCTGCGATCCTGAATTTTTATCATCTATAGATAACGGCTATTGTTCGGGCTATTTTCAGGATGAAAGATATTTTCTGTCTGTTCGGGATGAACTGCTTAATGATTTCAGCTTTGTTCCGTTTGCCGCCGGTGACGCCTATAATAATTCTTTACAAGAGAAGATTTTACGGTGCGCTAATCCGGTTGCCGTTCATATCCGCCGCGGGGATTATCTTGCGTTCAACTATCCTTTGTGTTCGTTAAGCTATTATAATGCCGCGGCAAAATATATACTGGATAGATTTTCAGACGCGGCTTTTTTTGTTTTTGGAGAAGACGAAGAATGGATAAACGAAAAATTCAAAATTGATTGTAAGTTCAAGTTTGTATACCTTCAGGCAAAAGGCGCGGGCGCCGATATGCAGCTTATGACGATGTGCAGGCATCATATTATCGCCAATAGCAGTTATTCCTGGTGGGGAGCGTGGCTGCCGGTTTATCCGCAAAAAATAGTTATTGCGCCGGATAATTTTGACATGAATCAGGTTTGCGCGAATTGGGTGTGCCTCCCCGCCGGCCCTGTGCCCTTGACAGCAAAAGACAAGAACGCAAAGCGTTCTTGATCAAGATCAAGAGGGGAACCTTCACCGCTTCGCGGTTCGGTTGCGGGTACATCGTTGCCCCCCCTCACTTGTCGTAACTCGATGATTTACTGCGAGATAGCTTAGAATAAAAAAGAAGCGTAGTCTCCATCTGAGCCGTCGTCCGCCGCCCCCGTAGTGCGCTGGCTTGCATATTTGGGAATTAGAGGTATACTAATATCAGTAACTTTTTAGTCCGGCATTTAGGGTGAACATTGCGCCTTATATTTTTTGTGAGGGTTAGGAGATTTTTATGGAAATTACTCTTTCGCAGACAGCCTTCAAGGACTATTTGGAGAATAAAGACACATTCAGCAATGAACGGATACGCCCAGACGGAGTTTCCTTTTGGGATGCCATGTTGAGCAAAGAAGCTGACTTTACCAAAACCCCGGCGGGTAAGCAAATTATCGAAACCATAAAGGCGCTGTAATGGCAAACAACTCTATTATTCGTTTTCGTAACATAAGCAAAGAATCCATTATGCTTTTGGCTGAATGTCTGGTACAGAATCCTTGACACCGATGGAGTAGAGAGCGGCAAACCCCGCAAAAAATCACCCCGCCACCGCAATAAAAAAGGAGAAACGCGTGGATTTTTTTCAAGAGAAAAAGCTCTTTGTGCTGACCGGAATTCTGGCGGCGCTTTTTTGCTTTGAAAGCGCTTTGCCTGCTTGGGGGCAGGACGACGCGGCTTCGCGGTTTCCGCCGCCTCAAGGGTTTGTCCGCGAAATATACGAGGACGGCAGTTTTCCCCTGTATTTGCGGCATCTTCCCTTGAAGCCCAAAGGCGCGGTCGTCCGCTATTATGACGGCAGGGAAAAGCCCAACCGCGCAGTTGCCGCGGCGGTTGTTGACATTTCCGTGGGAACAAAGGATTTGCAGCAGTGCGCGGATGCCGTGATGCGTCTCAGGGCGGAATATCTTTACTCACGCAAACGTTACGATGAAATTCACTTTAATTTTACTAACGGCTTCCGCGCGGATTATTCGGCGTGGGCTAACGGCAAGCGCATTAAGGTTTCGGGGTCTCATGCGTCATGGTATGACGGCGCGGAAAAGGATTATTCGCACGCGGTTTTTTTGCGGTATCTTGAAATGGTGTTTGCCTACGCGGGAACGCTGTCGCTTGCCGCCGAAATGCAGCCCGTCCTGTCCCTGTCCCTCCGTGCCGGCGATGTGTGGATAGAAGGCGGCTCACCGGGACACGCCGTCATCGTCATTGACACAGCCGTGAATCTCCAAACGGGCAAGCGCGTGTTTCTTTTGGCGCAAAGCTATATGCCCGCGCAGGACATTCACATTCTTGTCAATCCCGCGTCGCCCGCCCTTTCGCCGTGGTACGAACTAAAATCAGGCAGCCCGCTTGTTACGCCCGAATGGACTTTTGGCGCGGAAACACTGCGCCGTTATAGTGAATGATTTTTCTTCGGTACTACTTTAAATGTATGCCATTCGCACTGTGGGGGAGCGCATTATCG
>JAITHJ010000033.1 GCA_031280035.1 Spirochaetaceae bacterium
CCCTCTCCGCAGTCCCCTGCGTCTTGACAAATCGTCAAAACCATCATAAAGTTTGAAAATGATTAAAGAAGAAGCAATCGAAGTGGAAGGAACTGTCCGTGAAGCCCTCCCTAATACGATGTTCAGAGTTGAGCTGGACAAACAAAACGGACATTTGATCCTTGCGCACCTTTCCGGTAAGATGAGAAAACATTATATTCGTATCGTTCCCGGCGACCATGTTAAAATAGCGCTCTCCCCGTATGATTTAAGCAGAGGGCGCATCGTTTATCGTGAACGCTGATACCCAAAAAGCCGTTTTACGCAGACCGCGCGCGCTCAAAATACCCGCGCGCAGGCCGCCGTTTACGAAAGACCTCGCCGCCGAATTCAAAAACTTCATTGACGTTGCTCAAGACCGCTTCGTTATTCTTAACAGGCTGCTCTCGAAACTTGATTTTCATTATTCCGTGGTGAAATTTGGAGAAAGCAGGCATTTTTTCATCTCATCCGTAACCAAAGAATGCCCGCCGGTTGTCCTTATCGCCCACTACGACTCCGTTCCCGGCAGCCCCGGCGCCAACGATAACGCCGCCGCGGTTTTTATGCTCATAGAAGCAGGACTC
Organism: Spirochaetaceae bacterium; assembly: GCA_031280035.1. GTDB lineage: Bacteria > Spirochaetota > Spirochaetia > Treponematales > Breznakiellaceae > JAIRPU01. The sequence goes on from JAITHJ010000033.1 coordinate 606, forward strand.
GAACTGAAAAAAAGAAATACGCCTTGGATGTTCATACTCACCGATAAAGAAGAAATATGCGCCGGCGGCGGAATCCGCTCTCAAGGCTCGTACCTTCTTGCAAAAGGACTGAAGAACACAGCCCTCGCCGCCTCCGAATTCTACATTCTCGACTCATGCGGCCGGGGAAATACGCTCGTCATCTCCACAACCGCCGACTATCTTATTAAAAATGAAACCGGCACAGGCATTGCCGCATGGAAAAAGAACCTGAAAACCCTCAGAAACAACGCGATGGCCGCCGCCGAACGATCCGCTAAACAAAGCGTAATTCTGCTTCCCGCGCCGTTCTCTGATGACGCGGGATTTCTTCATGCGGGGCTGGCCGCGCAAATGATTACCGCGCTGCCCCAGCGTGAAGCCGCCGCGTTCGCATCCCTTTCCCGTACAAATCCAGATTATATTCACGCGCTGGTAAAAAACGAACCGCGCGGCGGTCTTGATATGAGCCTTATCCCAAAAACATGGACCTTAATCAACACGCCAAACGATACGGAAGGCGAACTTACGCCGGAATACTTTGCCGGTATAATCAAATTCGCCTTTACGCTTGCGCTAAACCTGAAAAATTAACGGACTTTCCCGCCCATAAATCACGAAACCGCTCGACCTTTTCCGGCGGCGTTTCCCCATACTCGTTCCACGACAGGTCAAGACACGACCCCGGACGAAACGCGCGAAACTGCCAGGGGACATCCCCCACAAAAGGAGCGAATTCGTCCATATCCCGTTCCGAAAATTCACCGTGCGGAAAGACCAGACTGCGAAATTCCGCCTGAATCCGCCCCTCATCGTACGCCGCGCGGATTATTCTTACGCTCTCCAGAATTGTTTCCGGCGCCGAATCCGCGCCGTCTTGTGCACGCAGCAGCCCGCTGTACCGGCGCGGCGCGAATTTTAAGTCCATCGCAATATAATCCGGCGGAAAATCCGAAGAAAGCAGCAACTCAAGCGTCTTTGGCAGCGCGCCGTTTGTATCAAGTTTTACGCAAAGCGGGCTTTTTTTTATCTCCCGAATCAGTTCCGGCAAACCCGAAAACAATGTTGGTTCGCCGCCGCTGAGAACAACGCCATCCAACACGCCGGCTCTCTTCTTTATATGAGATAAAGCCTCGCCAAGAGAAATCAGCGGAGAAGAATCCCGCCGCGTTTTGTCTTCGGTAATCAAATCGCCGTTATGACACCACGGACAGCGCATGTTACAAAACGGAAAAAACACCGCCGCCGCGACTTTTGACGGATAATCAACTAAACTTGTTTTACGAAAATATACCGGCGTCTCCATTCTTGGTTCTATCATGATATTTTCATCATCACAGTATTCTCATTAACGCTTATTAAAAAAGCGCGCCCTGATATTCAAGTCCTTCCGCCTCATTAAACCCAAATAGTATGTTCATATTCTGAACGGCTTGGCCGGCGGCGCCTTTTATCATATTGTCTATAGCCGCCATTACAATTAACACAGCGCCGCTTTGATCTATATGAATACTTATATCGCAGTAATTTGATCCGCGCACACGGTTTGTCGCCGCATTCAATCCAAACGGAAGTACGCGGACAAACCGCTCTTTTGCATAGAAATCAGCGTAAACCGCGTGCAAGGCGGCGGCTCTTTCCATTATTTCTTTTGAAGGCGGACGTACCGGAATCAACGGCCCCGCCGAAAGAGACGCTTCTGATAAAACTGAGTTTTCAGTTATCCGGTACTCTTTTGCTAAAGGCACGTATAGCGCTGCAAGTATGCCCCGGTTCATCGGCGCAAGATGCGGCGTAAAAATAATATTCCGCCCGGCGCCGCCTTCCATTTTGCTGAAATTCCGCGCTATCTCAGGAGTATGCCTGTGATTTCCTGTTTTGTAAGCAGTGAAAGAATCATTGCATTCAGGAAAATGATAACTGCGCTGAGGTTCTCTTCCGCCGCCAGTTACGCCAGAAGCTGCGTTTATAATAATTGTTTCACCAGACGCGGCAAGATGTTTTGCAAGCGCAGGCCATGCGGCAAGCGAAGCGCATGTCGGATAGCAGCCCGGATTGCCAATGATAACGGGCGCGCTCTTTTCTGAAATCAGGCTGCGGTTAAATTCACACAGACCATAAACCGATAACCGGTGGAGTTCCGCTTCTTGATACGGTTTGCCATACCATGCTTTATAGGTTTCTTCATCATCATCAAAACGAAAATCCGCTGACATATCTATAAATGGAATACCTTTTTTAACACAGCAAACCGCGAATTGCTCACTTACGCCGTTAGGAAGCGCGGCAAATACAACGTCAGATTTTTCAATTATCCGTTCTGGTTTTTCAAGTTTTGAATGTATTCGTTCAAAAAAATTCGGATAGACGTTTGCAAAATCTTCGCCTTCAAAACTTGTTGATGAAAGAGCAAGCGCGTCTACTTTTGGATGCGACAAGAGGATTCTTGTAATCTCCGCTCCGGCGTAACCGGTCGCCCCGATAATACCCGCAATCATTAAAAAAATTTACACAAATAAAAATTCCTTGTCTAGTCATCCATGCAGCAGCGTTATTTTAAGATATAATTTTCAAATCTGCCCTGCGGCAGTTTATTTTTTCAGAAAATCTACTTTTGGAAGAATGGGTTTTGATTCAGCGGCGGCTTTATTTTCACTGCGTATCGCATCAAAAACTTCTTTTCTAAAAACCTTAACTGTTTTTGGAGCATTTATTCCTATGCGCACTTGATCACTGCGTATTTCGATAATTGTTACGGAAATATCATCGCCTATAACTATTTTTTCATCTGTTTTTCGGGAAAGTATCAGCATACCGCCTTCTTCGATCCGGCAAGCTCCTGCTGTATATCGTGTTTTGTACGCCAACGAGGATCGTTTAATATCACCTGTTTACCAAGCCGTTGTTTACGGTTTATTACAATAGGCCCCTGAAGATTGGCCGTCATCGGCCCGCCATCCTGTGGAACCGTTACAATCGTAAAAAAAAGCGCGTTTTCAGGAGTCTGAACGCCAATTTCGGTAAGTTCATCGTCATTTATATCCATTTCATAGTCAGGACGAAACAGAAAAGGATCTATCAATACAAAGGCCGCGCCAACACTTTCCAAAGACTGAAGCCAAAAGAAAGGTTGTTTTTCTCCATCAAGAAGTACATAATCTTTTAACGATTCAAACCCATATAATCCTGCTGGAAACGTTATTTTTTGCCGTTCGTCAACATCAATTTTACCGTAGGCTTTTGTATAAACTGTCAAATCGCCTCTCCTATTTTTTTATAATAACACATATACGCATTATTAGTAAGTAGTCTTTATTAAGATTCAGGAATTTAAAATTCCCGGACAAGGTTGAAATCCGGCATGTATTTAAGGTATAGTTTCAAAAAATTTAAGCAGTAAGAAAAAAAATTAGGAAAAATCATGTCAAAAAAAATTTGTGTGTTTTTAGCTGAAGGATTTGAAGAAGTTGAAGCGATTACGCCTATCGACTATCTTCGCAGGGCAGAAATAGAAGTTATTACAGTATCCATAACGAACAGCAATACTGTTACCGGATCCCACAAGATTCCTATTATCACAGACACCCTAATAAGTCAGATAGATCCCGGCGCGGTTGATTGCATAATACTTCCAGGAGGAATGCCCGGATCCGTAAATCTTGCCGCATCAATAGAGTTGGACACTATTATAAAAAAATTTGACAACGAAAAAAAACTTATATGTGCAATTTGCGCAGCGCCGGTTATTGTGCTTGGTCCCAAAGGCATTCTTGACGGCCGGACATATACCTGTTATCCCGGCATGGAAGGGAAAATAAGCTGCGGTGAAGGCTGTGCACAATGGTCATGCGAGAAAACCATTGCCGACGGACATATCATAACAAGCAGAGGCGCGGGAACCGCCGGCCTTTTTTCAAAAAAGATTATCGAAAAACTTATTAGTAAAGAAGTTGCCGAAAAAATTGCCGGAGCGGTATTGCTTTAATATTACATGAACAATAAAACAAACGGACGGTTTCAATATGCTACTCACCGGATTTTTTGATGATTTCGGAAAAAACGTAGTTACAATCATAGGATCCGGCGGTAAAACATCCCTCTTATGGAAACTTGCCGGGCAAAAAAGAAACCAAAAAACGCTTGTAGCCACAACAGTCCGCATCGCCTGTCCAAATGCGGCTGCCGATATGTATGACTATTTATTGAGTTCCGGCGAGCCGTTTTCACCCGTAAAAAGAGGCATAACATTGGCTGGCAATACAACAACAGACGCAAAATTCCGATCTCTCTCGATTGATGAGCTTGAAAAAATAATTCCCTTTTTTGAATACACATTCATTGAAGGAGATGGCTCACGAATGCTGCCGCTTAAGGCTTGGACAGACTACGAACCCGTTATTACCTTGTCTACAACAATAACAGTAGGCGTTCTTCCACTCTGGCCGCTTGGACTCGAAATCAATGAACGAATTATACACCGCCTGCCATTATTTACATCACTTACTGGAGGACAATACGGCGACAAACTTACGCTAAATCATCTTTTACATATAATTACCGGAAACACCGGACTATTTAAAAATGCACAAGGCAAGAAAATTCTTTTTTTCAATCAAACCGAAGATGACAACGCCTTACAGAATGCATACGATCTTGCCAGACTTCTACCGCCGAAGTTTAAAGAAAACCTTGCCGCAATTATAGCAGGAAGCGTACATAAAAACTATGCGGAAAGAATTCAATAATTCAAACCGGCAACGCCGCCGATCTTTCAGGTCTATTAAAGATATGCCAAAAAGACGGCGGCTTCAGAAATTTAACAAAAATGACCGCAAAACTATTCAGACGTTAATCTTAATAAAACAATGCTTAACCATTTTCTTGGCCATAGTGTTTTTTAAATCCTTCAACAGCGGTTAAGAGCGCTTCAACATGCTCAGGATAAGCAGTAAAATCCTCTTCATACCGTGCGCGCTTAGGAATAAAAAACCGGTAAGGCTCTACCTCTAATGCGGTAGAAAGCTTGGCGATAGTCTCAAAAGACGCGCCCTTTTTGCCGCGTTCGATGTCATTAATAAAATTATGCGTTAAACCTATTTTCATACCGAGTTTTAACTGCGATATTTTCGCTTCTAAGCGGATCCTTCTAAGATTGTCCCCGAACAAAATTTTTAAATCATCAATAGTATAAGTATTCATACATATATAATTACATTTTATACGTAGATTTTCAATAATACTACATGATTATAAAATAACTCTTTAAGATTTATTTAGTGTGTTATATTCCTCTTCCGGGGAGCAAATACGGCCTGACTCCAGTATTTTTGGATAAATAATTATGCGTAACTTCTTTTCTATAGCTAACAAATGCCGTAACTCAGTTTCATTTCCTATGCTGATACAAACGCCTTTTTTACCGCAGCGGGCTGTACGTCCCGCGCGATGAATGTAAATCTCGCTTGATTCATTAACGCCAACACATATTACATAATTCAAATTTTGTATATCAAGTCCGCGTGCGGCAAGGTCAGTAGACACAAGTATGTCAATTCCACCCTGTTTAAAACTATCCAGCACCCGGGCGCGCTCGTTCTTTTTTTGACCGCTGTATAACGAACCTGCTTTTATTTTATGATACCGAAGCTGTTCGCAAATTTTACAGGCGCTGTATGCCATTTCTGTAAAAACCAATATCTTTTTTGTGTTAAGCGCGGTAAGTAAAGAACGAAGCGTGCTTATTTTTCGTCTATTTTCGGTCCATAAAGCCCAATGCGTGATGAAATTACGGATAATTTCATGGCCATCAGTTTCAATAAAAGCCGGATCGTCAATGCCAGGTAATGCCGCAAGCTTCACCTTAGCGCCTGTAGAAAAAGTAGCCGAACACCCTGTATTGATCCGCTGAACAGGAAGCATAGACAGAAGTTTTTTCGTTAGATCGAGCTGTTCAGTAGAAACAAGCCTGTCCGCCTCATCCAGCACAAGCCATTGAACGCCGGATAATTTTAACGCACAGGCACCGGCAAGTTCAATAATCCTTTGCGTACTGCCTATTATCACAGATGGTTTTTCTTGTTTTAACGCTGTTTTTTGTTTTTTTATGCTTACGCCGCTTATTAACAAGGCAGCCCTCGTCTGCGGCAGAAATTCTTTTGCAAAAAAATCAAATTCATTTTTTATCTGCACGCAAAGTTCAATTGTAGGCGAAAGTATCAGCGCACGGACATAGCAGTATGGCAATCCAGATTCTCCGTTATTTACCGCATCTTTCAGGTATTGAAGCAACGGTAACAAATAAGCGATAGTTTTTCCTGTGCCAGTTGCCGAGCAAAAAACAATGCTTTCTTTTTGAATTAAACGCGGTATAACAAGTTTTTGTATCTTTGTAGGCGTTATAATATTCCGTTTTGCCAAAATATTCGTCCAAGACTCATCCAGACCATCTGCAAATAGTTCTTTTTCATTCATTTTAATCAAATATCAGCTTTTTTAATAAATGTAAACTAGTGCCATATTTTTTATTTATTGAAAGAAAAATTTTTTTAATATTAACGCCGGATATTATTAAATATCACGCTTAAAACCTTGAAATTGAGAAGACTATGTTGTAAAATTGGCTTCCATGTCAGAAACCGGCGCTTTTGATCATCTTGTTTCGAACCTGAATCAGGACGAAAAACAAAAACTGCTTGAAAAAATAAAATCACGTACAGTTTTATCGCCAGAACCTTTGATTGACGAAAAGCAGCACGCCGTACAGGAACACCCCGATACTCAGTACCATAATCTTCCAATACTAAAACGCATTTGGTATTGGCTTATCGGATTTTTTACCGGAAAGAGTACAATGGATGTTTATATAGACTCATTAGCAGCGGCAGAAGGCAAAATTATTAACGAAAAAAACCCCGGAATGTTTGATTATCATGAAGGATTACTCAAAGATGGTCTTTATCGCGAAATTCAAAATCTGAAAAACGCCGCGCGCTTTTTTTATACTGCGCTTGATTCTAGCATTAATCGTAATAAAGACGCTTTTTTTGGCTATTTAGGTTCATTAGAAATGCCGGAATTACACAAGGAGCTTGTAGAAAAATCCGATCCAGATATAGTACACTCTGAATATCCTGATATGTTTGATATGAGACTTCGTTCAATAGCTATTGAGCAGGTAGAAGCAAAATTAAATCTTATTTCTGTCAGCCAGCGCGATGCAATGTATGAAAATGCGCGTATGTTATTCTTAATAAAAACACTGGCCTCTTTTTTGTTTGACCGCTTAATTATGGCTTTTAACCACAAAACGCCTGATGAAACGGCAGTATGTTTCGTAGCTGTTGTTCACACGCAACTTGAAGAACTTTGCGATATTTTATTCTCATTAAAAAAAATACCATCAATAGATCTTTTAAGCGCATTGTTTATCTTCAGCATGGCCGAATATCAAAATGATGAAGATTTTGATCAAGACAAAGAACTGCAGAAATTTATTCAGAAAGCGGAAAAATCAATAATGACCATCCGTAGTTTTAATAAAAATGTACCGCTGCTTAAAATTATACGCTGTGTGAACCGTAATTTTAGATGGGAGCCGCAGGAATTATCTGGAGGAGAAGATTGGTTTTTATGCTATAAAAATTATTGGTTAGAAACAACTAATAAAAATTTCATTGAATGGATACATGAGCGCAGAAACACAGAATTGCTAGAAGAATTCAATGCTTATTTTAAAGGCGCGCTTTTACAGCCTATAGAAAATGCATTGTCAAATGAAAAAGAGAACAATATGCAGTTTGACGGGGCATTAAGCCTTTCTTTTTTATTGACTTTTCATAAACTGATTTTTATGCCAGAGATAAATGTAGTTATACGTCCAATTCTTGTTGACGGCGAATTTTATAAAAAAGAAAATCGTATTGAATTTATAGAATCATATAACATTCTCATAAAACTTGATGATACGATAAAAACATTTGACGCTGAACTTGCGCCAAGCGGCGAATATGGCAAAGCATGGACTCAGATAGCCGGTAACATGCATTCCCTTTCAGTACGAAGGCGTAAAACTCAGGCGCTACTTGATGATATAAATACTAAAGTTGAAAATATAATTGAAGAATCAAAAAAATCTCTTGTCTCAATGGGTCATGTACTTGAAGGAATTGTAATACATGACGAAAATTCAAAATATGATACGCTTGTAAACTACGCAAAACTCGCCGGAAAAGGGACGGTTTTTATAGACGGGTTAAACAGCGCAATTCAAAATTTAAAAACAGCTATTAGTATTATTGATGACATATCTGAAGCATTAAAGATGGATATATAATATTAAAAAGGTACATAAAGTTGAATTCAATAATTTCTTTTTCACTGAATTATACTGATGACTATGCGCTTTTTTCTTTTTATTTAGACGAAAAACCCGTTCACGAAATTCAGTGCGGCATCTCGCTGCGCTGTGCAGGCAATATGGGTTTTTCTGAAACGCCGGTTACTCCTCAAAGACTCGCGCTGTTAAAGAAATTAAAAATCGACCCCGCCCGGCTTTTTTCATGTAATCAAAGTCATTCTCGTAATGTCATGTGCGTTGAAAACAGTATAGATTCTGTTGTTGACGCTGACGGTCTTGTCGGGATAAAAGACAACGTACTTTCTGTTACCGTAGCGGATTGTCTTCCCATTTATCTTTTCGATAATAAAACAAAATCTTTTGCCATTTGTCATTCAGGCTGGAAGGGAACCGGCATTGCACTGGAAGCGCTGCGGCTTATGCATACAAAATATAGCGCGGAACCAAAAAACATATCCGTTACGCTTGGGCCATGCATTCTCGGTTCAAATTACAAGGTCAACACCGAACGAGCCGCACTGTACCATGAAGAATTCGGTAAAAATGCCAGCGCATGGCCGTTAGGCCCCGCCGTTCGAAAAGAAACATCTGAATACGGCAAAACCGAATATTTTATTGATATGCAGGCCGCAAATGCGAATCTTTTATTTGAAAACGGCGTTAAAAACATTGCGGTTTGTAAAAATTGCACACTTACTGATGAACGGCTCGGATCATTCCGGCGTGAAGGACGCGCCTTTACAAAAATGCTGGCGTTTACCGGATATTCGATCAGCGGTTTTTTACCCGCGTCATTTTCATCATAGATCTCTATCGTCAAAACCCTATGTTGTATTTTTACTGATTATAAAATAAAATTGTTTATTGTCGTTATGGAATTTCCCAGCGACTGATTTTTTGCGGTTTTTTAAGAAGGAGTTTTTATTATGTTTTCATTTTTGATAGGTATCGCCATTTTAGTCATTGGGTACTTGTTTTATGGCAAGCTAGTAGAAAAAATATTCGTAATCCATAAGGATGCCGAAACGCCTGCGATACGGATTAATGATGGCGTTGACTTTGTACCAATGGATTGGAAAAAAGCAACTTTAATACAATTTCTGAATATAGCAGGAACCGGCCCTGTCTTTGGTGCAATATCCGGCGCGCTTTGGGGGCCTGCCGCGTATATGTGGATTGCGTTTGGCTGCGTATTCGCTGGAGCTGTTCATGACTATTTTTCAGGTATGCTTTCTTTGCGTAATAACGGATCTTCAATTTCAGAAATCGTAGGGAAATATCTGGGGAAGATACCTCTTTATATCATGCGGGTTTTCTCAATTATATTACTGATACTCGTAGGCGTTGTGTTTATAACAAGTCCCGCTCAAATACTCAAGAATATGATTGATCCGAATAATCAGAATATTTATACTATATGTCTTGGCATTATAATCGTATACTATATGATAGCGACCGTAATGCCGATAGACAAAATAATAGGACGTATTTACCCTATCTTTGGCGCGGCGTTACTTTTCATGGCAATCGGAATAATTATTTCGCTTTTTACAACAGGTGAAATATTCAGAGCGCCGGAATTTAAATTTGAGAATTTGCATCCGGCAGGAAAGGCGCTTTTCCCATTTCTATTTATAACAATAGCCTGTGGAGCCGTTTCCGGATTCCATGCAACTCAATCTCCGATTATTGCACGATGTATTAAATCAGAAAAAGAAGGCCGTAAAGTATTCTATGGGGCAATGATTATAGAAGGCGTTGTAGCGATGATATGGGCGGCAGCGGCTATGTCGCATTTTGGAAGTCAAGAGTCCCTCAACGCGGCTGGACACCCAGCGATTATAGTCAACAAAATATCAAATGAGTTGATGGGGCCGCTTGGCAGTTTACTTGCCGTACTGGGCGTTGTGGCCTGCCCCATAACATCAGGCGATACGGCGTTTAGAAGCGCTCGTCTTACAATCGCCGATTCACTTAAATGGACGCAAAAACCAATTAAAAACCGTTTTGCCATCGCAATACCGCTTTTTGCACTGGGAATTTCATTATGTTTCATAGATTTTAACATAATTTGGCGGTATTTTTCATGGTCAAATCAAACCCTTGCAACAATAGCGCTCTGGGCGGCAAGCGCATATCTTGCAAAAACAGGAAAATTTTACTGGATTACTTTAATTCCTGCAACATTCATGACTGTTGTTGTTACAGCATATATTATTGTTACAGAAGAGGGTTTAAGAATGAATTTTAACACAGGATTTTCAATAGGATTATCCTGTGCAGCTGTCCTTTTTGTATTATTCATAAAATTCATTGCGATAAATCAGAAAGGTACTTTAAAAGATTAATGACCCATATAACGGCAGCGTTTTGTTATCAAACGCCTTTTTTTACCCTTTCTGTTACAGCAACCGAACAGGCGCTTACAGGCGTAACTTTTATCGCTTTCTCCCAAAAGACAGCTCAAACGGAAAATGCCATAACACGCGCCGCTTTTACTGAAATTATGGAATATCTGGACAAGAAACGGCAGGCGTTTGATATACCGGTCTTATTACGCGGCACCGAATTCCAGATGCGTATCTGGCGTGAGCTGCAAAAAATTCCATACGGCAAAACGTTAAGTTACGGAGCAGTCGCCCGTGCTGCGGGCGGCAACGCAAAAGCGGCCCGCGCTGCTGGCCGTGCAATACATGTTAATCCTATAGCGATTATTGTACCATGCCATCGCGTAATAGGCGCAGACGGCAGTCTAACAGGTTTTGCAGGCGGGCGTGCCGTCAAGAAAAAATTGCTGGAAATTGAAGGCGCGTACACATATACTGGAGATAACGTATTATAATATGACGACAAAAAAAGAACTGCGTAAAATAATGAAACAAAAACTTGGTGCATTGCCTAAAAATCAATTTATCATTGAAGGAGCGGCGGCAGCGCGACGGCTTGCTGAAACATCACTTTGGAAGCGTTACGACTGTGTACTAATATACTTATCCATGCCGGATGAACTTGACACTTCAACTTTACTGGATATTGCTTTTAATGAAAATAAAAAAGTGTATTCGCCAAAAGTTGAAAGCGAAACTTCCATGCAATTTTTTCGCGTAAGTAATGATTCGTCATCGTGGGTGCGTGGACCATTTGATATACGTGAACCTGCCGGCAGAGAAGCTGATTTGTTTAAATCGGAAGATGGAGACGCCCTTGTAATCTCGCCGGGACTTGCTTTTGACCGGCAGGGCAACAGAATTGGCAGAGGAAAAGGATATTATGATCGGTTCTATGAAAAATTGTTTAAAGAAAACCCCGGTTCAGCCATTTGTGCGTTATGCATGACATGCGCTATTATCGATGAAGTTCCCGTAGAAACGTTTGATCATAAACTTAACGCTTTGTGTACACAGGACGAATTTATAGAAATAAACTATTGACTGCTGTTAAGACTTCAACACAAGCCTAAAAATTATCCGCGCCGCCATGTTGTACCATGAGGACTATCTTCAAGAATGACTCCTTCGGCTTTTAACTTATTACGGATTTCGTCAGCTTCAGCGAAATTCTTAGCTTTTTTCGCCGCCGTACGCACGGCAATTGCAGCTTCAATTTCATCAACGTTCATATCATTTTCACTTTCCGTAAAATTTTTCCGCAACTCTTTTGCCAAATTAAGCCCAAGAACATCATCCATAGAAAAAGCCGCGCCAAGAATGTCCAGCGGTCTGCTTTCATCATCTTTTACAAGACCCCATAATGCAGCGATAGCCTTAGGCGTTGAGAGATCGGAATCAAGCGCGGCTTCAAATACAGCAAGATATTCCGCTGTACGGCCCTGCGGCATTTTACCAGCAGCTTCATCAAGCGAAGCCAGCCCGCCGGCTTTTTCGGCAATATGCCGAAATGAACTCATAAGCGACCTTCGGGAATTTCTTGCACTCTCAAGGCTGTCAAACGAAAACTGAAGCTGGCTTCTATAATGTCCGCCCAGCAGAAAAAATCTATAATCAAGCGCGCTATATCCTAAATCAATAATATTCTGTAATGTAATAAATCCGCCGGACGATTTAGACATTTTTGTTTTGTCCAGAACAAGAAATTCATTGTGTACCCAGTATCTTACCCAAGGATGAATTCCTGTCGCCGCTTCGCTCTGTGCAATTTCATTTGAATGATGAATCTGAATATGATCTATACCGCCCGCATGAATATCAAATTGTTCGCCAAGGTATTTCATGCTCATCGCAGAACATTCGATATGCCAGCCGGGATAACCGCGTCCCCACGGACTTTCCCATGTTAACGCCTGATTTGAAAATTTGCTTTTTGTAAACCAAAGAACAAAATCCTGCGGATTACGCTTGCTGCTGTCAACTTCAATACGAGCGCCGGCTTTTAGACTGTCAGGTTTAAGATGCGCCAAATCGCCATAATGCGGAAATTTTGAAATATCAAAATAAAGATTCCCGCCGGAAAAATAGGTAAATCCACGCAATTCTATCCGCTTGATAAGCGCAATCATATCATCAATATGATCTGTCGCCTTGCATACAATATTAGGCCGAACAATATTAAGCCGGTCTGTATCACTAAAAAAAGCATTCGTATAAAATTCAGCAATTTCAAGCACACTCTTTCCGCGTTCTTCGGCGCTGCGAATCATTTTATCATCGCCTTCATCGTTATCACCGGAAAGATGCCCTACATCCGTTATATTCATTACATGAGTTACGTTATAGCCGCGCCGCCGTAATGTTCGAATAAGGATATCGTGCGTAACATAGGCGCGAAGATTTCCAATATGCGCATAATTATAAACTGTCGGTCCGCAACCGTAAAAACCTATCTTACCTGTGCAATACGGCTGAAATGGCTCAGCTTCTCTTTTCATGGTGTTGTACAATACTAAAGACATGGTATAATATTAAATTATATAAATTATATTTTCAAGACACATTTCATTGCCCTAAAGTTTTGTGCTGATTATACCGATAATTACATATAATTCTATCTAAATCTGAGCAGCCGGAGATGAAGAAAAAAACAAGCCTTATTATTACTGCGATTTGCTTTTTTGTTGTGAATACAGCCGCATACTCGCAGGATTACTTCTTCTTTGGGGCTAATGCCGGCGCTTTTGCAAGCGTTCCAACGGACTGGGACGCAAAAGCCTTTTTTCACAATGTTTATAATCCTGGGCCGCTTAATCCCGATCAGAATTATCGTAATTTTATGTACGAACAATACGATTATTTTTGCATTGCGCCGGCACTATCGCTTCTGTTCGGCTACAGCACAAAATATTTTTCCATTCAATCAGGCATTGAAGGATTTTTTAATATCAATGAAAATTTTCTTATAAAAAAAACAATTTCACAAAAAGATCCAACGGCTACCGTTTCATATATATACTCTTCTTTACACATACCTCTGCAGTTTGATTTATATTTTTTGCATTTCTCTAAACTAAAGATAGGCATATCACTTGGGCCTTATTTTTCGATTCCATTGGGAGATATAAATAAAGAATGGTCTGGCGATTATATATTTCAGCCTCAATCGCCCAAAACAACGAGTGTAGCTCAAACTCTTTCAAGTGGAGCAAAAATTGGACTTCTTTCCGAATTATCGGCGGGGAAAAATGCTTTCACATTCGAGATAGGATACATGCATGAACTTTTTAACGGTGAAGATTCGCTCTTTCTCAATGCTATGACGTCAAGCAACGGCAAAGCAAATATTGCCGCACCAGAGCAAAAAATAACCGTACTCAGCGGAGTACAAATCACTATAGGATACAAATTCAGAATAGAACTTAACAGCGATTCTTCCGGCAATATAAAATCATCTGATATTTCAGTCGGTGCGGCAAAGTATTACATGATAGTTGGAGGACAAGTTGAAGGCCCGCTGACAATAAATGATCTTGTATCTCTTATAGATAAAAATCTATTAAATAAAGATTCGATGCTTTGGAAAAAAGGTATGACAAATTGGGCCGAAGCTTTTACATTTAAGGAACTCGCCCCATTACTTCCCGAAAACAGCGGCAGGTAATCTTGTTTTAAGATCACGATCCACAAACACGCGAAGAACACGCAGCGTCTTGACAAATGCGCAGACCATGCCGCTTTTAAAAAAACTCGAACTTTCTGAAAACACTTTGTTTTCATCGCGGACAAAAAGATTCGTTTCAAATGATGCGCGTTCAGGCACATCAACAATTATCTGCTTGGGATCAATGGTTTGTCCGGTTTTTTTTGATAATTCATGAGCTAATTCAGTTTCATATAAACTGCGCTCATATACATCATTCTCAATTTTATTATGCGGACATTCTTCAAAAGGCATTTCCCATGCAAGCGCGTAAAAATGCCCCTGCCGGACAGCCTCGCCCAGCGTAAAAGACGGATGATTCCGCATCGAAAGCAATGAAAAAAGACCATTATCATCCAAGTTATATAAATCTTCTGAACAAATCAGCTTGTCCTGCAAACCAGCGCAGAGCGCTTTTTTTATCATTGACGTTGCAGACCGAACAGAATGATGCCAATACACTGAACGGTACATCAAATATTTTGAAAAGAGAACCGATTCTACGCTTGGAATGCCGCGTGAATCAATTTCAATGCCGCGCTCTGGATGCGGGTACATTATCGAAATAATATAATCTACATCTTGAGCACCGTAAGGAACTCCGCAGTATCGCGCATCGCGGTTAAGATAATCAAGCTTGTCAGGATCAAGTGAACCAGATAGAAGGCTTCTATAAAAAAGAAGCTCTCTGTTTTGATACGCGGGCAGCTTAGTATCCAAAATGGCTGCTGTTAGTTCAGGATCAGCGCCGGTTTTACCGATAAGCGAGCGTACTGGCTCAGAAATAATAATTTTTGCGCCAAGCGCTTCATGCTCGGTCAACAGTAATTCCTTAAGACTATGTGCATAAGGAAAATGTCCTAAATCATGAAGTAGAGCCGCGCAAAGCATCGATTGGACGCCGGACGGCGTAAGCCATGTTTCCGCACCGCGCTCCACAAGATTTACCAAAAGTCTTTTTGTGAGATGATACACGCCTATACTGTGCGCTGCTCGCGTATGCGTTGCGCCCGGATAACAAAATCCAGCAGGACCTAATTGTGCAATGCGATGCAAACGCATAAAAGCTGGTGTGCGCGTTAAGGCCTCTTGTTCCGGCGTTAAATAAATGTGCCCCCAAAGCGCGTCACGAATAGGTTCTGTATAGCCGTAATGCAAGGCGCTGTTTATCGTGTTTGTCATCTGACTTTTAACGGCGGCATTATTCTTTACTCATTATTTTTGCCCACGTATCCCGAAGCCCCACACTTCTATTAAATACCGGCATTCCGCCGGCTCCGGAATCAGGATCACGAGTAAAATAACCAAGTCTTTCAAACTGATACTTATCTCCATGTACGGCGGAAGCAAGAGACGGTTCGGCAAGCGCGCCGTTTATTACCTCAAGCGAATTTTGATTAAGATTATCTATAAAAGAACCGCCAGGCGGTACTTCCATTGGCCGTTCAACATTAAAAAGATGATTATAAATACGTACTTCAACCGGCACAGCTGTTCTGGCGCTGACCCAATGTATTGTTCCTTTTATTTTACGATTATCAACCGCATTTCCGCCTTTGGTAGCCGGATCAAAAACACAACGCACGGCAGTTATATTACCCGAATCATCCTTGTCAAAACCAGTACATGTAATGATATACCCGTATCGCAACCGCACACTGTTTCCAACAAACAACCGAAAGTATTTTGGAGGCGGATTTTCAGCAAAATCATCTTGCTCTATCCAGAGATCTCGTCCAAAAACAATTTTACGGCTGCCCGCTTCCGGGTTTTCAGGATTATTGACTGCCTCAAGTTCTTCGATGCGTTGAATATCATTCCAGTTCTCAACAATCAATTTCAAAGGCTTCAAAACAACCATCACACGCGGGGCATTTTTATTAAGATCTTCGCGCAGACAATGTTCAAGAAGAGCAATATCAACCATACTGTCTGTTTTTGCAATACCAATACGAGACATAAAGTCACGTATTGATGCAGGAGTATAGCCTCTGCGGCGCAGACCGGCAATAGTCGGAAGGCGCGGGTCATCCCATCCTGAAACATATTTTTCTTTTACAAGCCGCAAAAGCCACCGTTTAGACATAACGGTATACGTTATGTTTAAGCGGGCAAATTCAATTTGGCGTGTCGGGAATACTTCAGCCGCATTTATAAACCAATCGTATAACGGACGATGAATCTCGTATTCCAAAGAACAAAGCGAATGCGTTATGCCTTCTTTTGCGTCAGACAGCGGATGTGCAAAATCATACATTGGGTATATGCACCATGCATCGCCTGTACGAAAATGATGTACGCGCCGGATACGATACATTACAGGATCACGCATTACAAGATTCGGATGCGCCATATCGATCTTTGCACGAAGAGTTTTTGCGCCGTCATCAAATTCTCCTGCCCTCATGCGTTTAAAAAGATCAAGATTTTCTTCAACGCTTCGGACACGATAGGGACTGTCTTTGCCCGGCGGAGTTTCCGTAATATTATATTTGTCAGCGACGGCTGTTCCTCGATACTGGCGAATCTCTTCTTCGTTCAAATCATCAACATAAGCCTTTCCTTTTTTTATAATCTTGACGGCAAGCTCATAAAGATATTCATAATAATCAGAGGCAAAAAATTCATTTTCCCAACGGAACCCAAGCCAGCTTATGTCTTTCTTTATCGCCTCTACATAAGAAGATTCTTCTTTTTCCGGGTTTGTATCATCCATACGGAGATTGCATTCGCCGCCGAATTTTTCCGCAAGCAAGAAGTCTATCGAAAACGCCTTGCAGTGGCCAATATGCAGCCAGCCGTTAGGCTCAGGAGGGAAACGCGTACGGACATAATTAAAACGCCCGTTCTCTAAATCTTCTTTAATAAAATCACTGATAAAATCAGATTTTTCAGCAGCCTTTTCCAGTTCCATATTGGTAAAATAGTATCCTTAATCCAAACCCAGTGTCAATACACAGTTAACTCTGTACCAAATCGAAGTTATTTGGCACAGAGAACTATGGATACGGTAAACAGGACGTTAGCTCTAAAATATCCCCTCATTTAATCATTTAATTTATAGAATGTCTTACGTAAAAAACACACAAATTAAAGTACATAGCCTACCGCAATCTTGAATGTCGTTCCATGAAACAAGTATTTTTCTTCATATCCTAAAGACTCAAAAGAATCTTTTCGATCTCTCTCATTGGAATCTATTAGAGTATTATAAAGCAAAATACCCCATAAAAATTGCGTATCAAAATAAAATTTATCACTAACAGGATAGCGCGCGCTAGCTCCAAATTTGATCATCAGCGCATTAATATCATTAACTGTACCGCTTCTATATTTTGAATGACCGTTTTCTTTACCCGTGTAAATAAGAATACCTGCCTTTTCTTCCGTGTTTCCGGCAACAACCTTGTTCCCATGTCGAGTTGTAGCATCCAGTGCAATGTCATATTGAATACCAGCTATTGGTGAGATGGTAAATCCAAGACTGTTCAAAACAATAGGATATTTCCCATAAACGGAAACTCCCATTTTTATAGCATCAAATAATCTCCCTTTCATAGAGCAAGCAGCTTTGCCTGTAGCAAAACTTACATCCATTTCGGCGTAGGTTGCATCAAAAAACAAATACCCTCCAATATCATTGCAATTCGTGTCAATCGTTAGTTTTTTACTGCTAAAATCCTTTTTACCTGCTGCGAAATCAGGAGCTATTTGTTCAGACTGATATGTTCGTGTAATCCTAAAGATATTGTTTGTTGCAATAATACCGCAGCCTACACTAAATAAACTCCTCTCACTTGCGCCAATTCCAAGTCCCTGGGAAAAACACATTCCCGTAACAACCGACATAAAAATTAAACTCCATATATATTTTTTTATCATATTTTTTCTCCTTCTTACTAAAAGAGTAAGATATTATATTTCCCGTATTTATCATGAAATACATTCTTTTACACTGCAATGCAGTATAAAGCGCGCTATATTCGCAAGCACAGTACAAAATGTCAATACAGACTTTTAGCATGATATAACATCATCTATATGACAGATGATTCAATCAACAAACAAATTTTTTGTACTTGTTTTTTTTAACTATTTGTGATATATTGATAATAAAGGCATATAGAATATTTAAAATGAGAACTCACAAAGTATGTTTCTTAAAAACTAAACGTGGTGTAAATTATTTCTTATTTCGCTGTCTTATGGCGGGTATTCTTATTTCATGCTCCAGCATTGGACTGAGTAATAATGAAAAGAGAAATTGGAGTGCAGATGCCGCTGCTAATCGTTCGTATAAAAACTTTATTCGCAAAGAAACAATCAAACTTTTTCCGGATGTGGATGCTTCCAAGAGCCCAAAACTTACATTCTCCTTAAACATCCTTGATATAGAGAACGCCGAATTAAGAAATTTGCTCAATAAAACCATATACAATGGCAATGACTGCAAACGATACGCGGCAGATCTTTTTGAAGCCACAAAAAACAAGTACTATAATTCAAGACCCTCATTGCGTAATAATAATTATCCTGTTATTGAAAACAGCGGCGGCTTTAATTGGGAATATATTGAGACCGGATCTGGAGCGCTCTACAAAAACATACTTGTAATTGAACGTCATCGATATATATATACAGGCGGAGCGCATGGTTCTAATGAAACAGAATATTTTGTATTTGACACCAGCACAATGAAGAAAATCAGGCTCAATGATATTATTCAACCTAACAGCCTAACCGAATTCAAAAAAAATGCCGAGTCTGAACTTAAAATAAAATACGCGGCAAACAACAATATAAAACTCCAGTCTGATACTACACTAAGTTCACTTGGATTCTTCGAAAATACTGTTGAACTTCCAGTAGAAAACTTTCTTATAGCCCCAGACGGCATAGGATTTGCATGGAATCCTTATGAAATCGCCCCTTATAGTTTTGGCATTATTAAGGTAATATTACCCTATAAAAATATCAATAAGCTGTTAAATAACAAAGGTAAAGCTATAGCAGATGATATGCAAAAATTAAAAAAAGGCGGATGAACTTAATTTGGATGATAGATATTCTATTTGTTGACGTTAGAGATCTGACCGAAAGCGCTTTTCCTGAATACCTTGATTGTCTTACTCAAACAGAACTACAAAGAACAATGACATACCGTTTCTTTACGGCTCAGAAATTAACTGCTTTTGGCATACTTCTTATCAAGCATTATTTTTTTCAAAAATATGGCATGACAAACTTGGTCATCATGTTTAAAGAAAATGGCAAGCCGTATATTCCAGGAAATATTTCTTTTAGCATATCGCATTCTCAAAACATAACATGTGCCGCATTTTGTGAAAAAGAAATTGGAGTTGACATAGAATTTAGAAGAACTGTTTCTTTTAAAGAAATATCGCGTCGTTTTAATACGGAAGAACAGGTATTTATAGAAAACAGCCTTAATACAGAAAAAGCATTTTTTTACATTTGGACACGCAAAGAAGCCTTACTTAAAGCAATGGGGATCGGATTTGCGCAAAATTTATTAAAATATAACTGCGTAAAACCAAAAATCACTAATATAACTGACGCTATTGAATCTGCATGGTACTTACAATCATTTAATTTACGTGATAATTTCACAGGCGCTGTATGCATAAAAAACGCTATGGATGAGTATACTATAACTGAATTGATGTTTCCAAATCTATTAAGAAAAGTGTGCGCTGATGTATAAACCAAAAAGTTTAGCAATTTATAAAAACAAACCGGCGATAATAAAAGAAATAGACGACAAAATTGTTATCACTGTACTGAGCGGCGAAACTATTCGCGTACGGGAAAAAGATATTGAAGTTATTCATCCGGGCCCGGTTGAAAAATTCAGTGAACTTGAAGGCGGGTTTCCTGAAAATTTTGCACATGAAGCGTGGGAACTTTTTGTAAACGAGAACGAATCTTTTACCCTGCAAGACATAGCTTCGCTTTCAGGCGGTTGGACTGCAAAAAATGCATGGCAGGCATTTCTTCTTTTAATTGACGGACTTTATTTTGAGGGCGAATCTAATGCGATACGAGCAAAACCAGCGAATGTGGTAGAACTAGAGCTGCAAAAGCGCAGCCTTAAACAAACTGAAGGAACTCAACGAGAAGCTTTTATTAGCAGACTTCGTGAAAAAACCATCAAATTACCTGAAGACCTGCGTTTTTTTCAAGACATAGAAGCGCTCGCCTTTGGCAAAACAACCAAGAGCCGCATGATGAAAGATGCCGGACTTAATGAAACGCCGGAAATTGCCCACAAACTTCTTTTACAGACTGGAGTTTGGGACAACTTTGTTAATCCGCATCATTCACGCTGCGGCGCGGCTCTTTCCGAACCAAAGCAACTGGAAGGGAATTTATTAAATCTTGACGATCGTGTTGATTTGACTCATCTTGAGGCTTTTGCGATAGATGATGAAAACAGCACCGATCCCGATGACGCCGTATCTCTGGAAAAAACGCCGCAAGGAAAAATCCTGCTCTATGTTCATGTAGCGGATCCAACAACTCTAATTCCACCCAACAGCCCTGTAGATTGTGATGCGCGGACACGCGGCGCTACGCTTTATTCGCCGGAAAAAATAATACGTATGCTTGGAGAAGACTCGATTACCTGTTTTGCGTTAGGACTTTCTGAGATTTCTCCTGCTTTAACGTTTAAGATTGTAATTAATAATGAATTTAAAATTGAAAACACAGAAATTTTTTGTTCAAAAATACACGTTACCCGAAAAAATTATAAAGAAGTTGAAAATACCGGCGTATTTACGCCTTTTTTTGAACTTTCAACGGCTAATTTTCATCGCCGTCTTGCTGCCGGCGCTATTCAATTCGATTTTCCCGAAGTACATATTGCGGTAAATGGGCATGAAATCGAAATAATTCCGCAAGAAAATTATCCATCCAGAGCTCTTGTGAGAGAATGTATGCTGTTAGCCGGCGAAGGCGCAGCGGCGTGGGCATTGGGAAACCAGCTTCCATTTCCATTCATAAGCCAGGAAATCGAAAATATTCCCAATGATGTGCTGCCTGAATTTGCCGGCGCATTTCAGCTTCGCCGCTGTATGAGGCCGCGTATCCTTTCGGTAAAACCAGGAATTCATCAAGGACTAGGGTTGGATTTATATACGCAAGTTACAAGCCCGCTGCGCCGCTACACAGATTTATTGGCGCATATGCAAATCAAGGCATATTTACGCAATGAAGCGCCTATCAGCGAAGACTTGATGCTTGCCCGTCTTGCTGCATCTGAACGAGCCGCAATAGCCGTAAACAAGGCGGAAAAAGCTTCTCGCGCGCATTTTACAGCCGTTTACCTTGCTGATAAAATAGATTCAGAATGGGAGGGAATAATTATTGAAAGACGCGGCCCTCACGCTATTGTTTTGATTCCGGCTCTTGGACTTGAAATACAAGCCGCCCCGCCGCGCTCAGGAAATTACGAACCAAATACCGCCTGCATCATGAAGCTTTCATCTGTTAAAATTCCTGAAGCGGAAACGCGATGGACTTTTGTTTAATAGTAAGCGGCACAAACAATTCAGACAATTAAAATTTCCTAATCAAAGACTATTTACTTTATTGATTTTTTTCCTTATAGTACAGGAATCAAAACATAGTGAAAAAAATTATTTTTTTATTTTTAATTGCTGGGGCTGTTGTTTTCTTTGCAGGATGGACGCAACTTGCCGTTCCGGCAGGATCATTTGGCGTTTTACGTTCAAAAACGCATGGACTTAATACGCATATTCTACATGGCGGCAATTTTAACTGGATATGGTATAGGCTTATACCGGGGAATACGTCTATAACATCCTTTACGCTTACTCCTTGCCGTTTTCGTATTGAAATTAAGGGCAGTCTGCCGCAAGCTGAAACACTGACTGCGCTTACCGGATTGAAAGACTTTTTATGGAAAATTTCCTGCGATATGTCCTTTTTAATTATGCCGGAAGCGCTTCCCGGAATAGTTGACAAGAATGATATTTCTGATCAAACGCAGTTGAACGCATATCTTTTAACGTTGACGGAGGATATAAAAGCCTACGCAAACCAGCGCGTTTCGTATTATTTTAGCAATGTTACCAGCACAAATATTGAAGAAAATTTTAGTCAAATAAGCAAAAACGGCGCGCTAAACAGTATTTCGTCCGATATAAAAGAGGCCTTTCCGGTGATACAAGAAATGGAATGCCGCTTTGTAATAAAAGAAACGCCGGATTTTGAAGAATGGAAAACAGCAAAATCTCTTTACACAGCATATCTAAACCGACAGCACAGCCTTCTTCATGATGAAATTGCTGAAACCGCATTAAGAAAAATAAATTCTGAACTGCGTTTTGATGAATTAGCGCGATACGGCGAACTCTTGACAAAATATCCTATTCTTATTCAGTATCTTAACCTTGAGCAAAAAAACAATGGAGAAATTAAATGAAGAATTCATTACACTATCCAAAACTATTATTATTCATATTTCTATTTATAAGCGGAACGCTTGCAGCTCAAACCGCTGGACATGATGATGATATAAATGACGGACTTCCAATACAATCAGAATGGGACGGTAAAACTTATTCTGTATATTCTGTTGGAGACAAGATATTTAATATATCAATCGGTACGCTGTCGTCGCTTTTTTTAACCGGACGTAATTATGAAATTATTTCAAACAAAATACACATAGGCGGAACCGGCTCACTTTCATATTCCTATTTTTTAACCACAAAGATATTTACAGGAGGAGAATTGCAGGGATCTTTTTCATCAACACTTTCTGAAATTTTTCTTTACATGATTCCTATAAGCTGGCATATAGGCTATCAATTTATTTACAACCGCTTTGAATTTCCGTCCTCCGTTTCTTTTGGAATTGTACCGCAATCATATAACGGAAAAAGTCTTTTGAGTATATTTTCCAAACTGCATGGGGCGGCGTTTTATAGATTTACCAATGATTGGTCTTTTGGATTGAATACAGAATTTTGGTGGATTCCGCAGTGGACAAAAGAACCAAGTAAAAATGCGTATGGACATTTTCTTGGAATAACAGTTTCCGCAAGGTATCACTTTTAACAAATACAATTGGAGAATATTTATATATGTTACAAATCGATTATTTTAATGTACGCGGCGGCGCATCCTGTGCGAATCCGCGCTCAATTTTTACTATTTTACATAATTTCAGAATAAAAAAAACAATCTTTTTATTTGCGGCAATACTATGCCTTATGCTTGGATGCGATCAGATACCCATATTTTATACGATTTCAAAAGCGCCGGCGCCTAAAAAACCAAAAATTCCAGGCTCGCCTACAAAGATTGTAGCTCGTACCACCACCTCTGAGCTTTATGCAAGCAACGGCAATTTATGGATGGCTGCTGCTCCTAATTACGAATGGCATGAAATATCAAAACCATCCGGCGGAACAATTTTAGATATTGCTATTGTCACCGATTCTCTTTATGTGCTTGTTGTCAATAATAAAACGAGCGACACAACAATTTGGTGTTCTGATAGAAGTAGAAGCGGTAGTTGGCATTCTGTAGGAAACGGCGCGAATTTAAAATATCAGGCAATATTTGGCACGGATTCCGAGTTGTTTATTTGTGAATGGAATGGTAAAGATTCCGCCGGCGGCAAAAACTACAACATTATAACACTTGCGAACACTGTTAAAACGGATACTTCTTTACTAAGCGGCGTAGTTAAGGCAACAAACAATTATTACTTTGCGACACAAGGCGACGGTATTTATTATAGTTCAGCGGCTGCAAATCCTGTAACCTCACTCGCCATCACTGCTGATAACAATACCATTCTAGGACTAACGCCGCTTCTTAGTGATAAAATCGCGGCGGTTTCCAGCAACGGGTATATATACCAAATAAATGATGCCGTCCCGCCAACTATTTCCGAATCATCTGATCTTGAAATGAAATTTACCAAAGCTTTGGTTTATTACAAAAACAGCGCGGGCGGGCTGCTTATCGTTGGCGTAACCGCAAGTTCCACAGAGTTTGGGTATCGTGAATTACTTGTGAATGGCAGCGGCGACATTACTTTTGCATTACGGTATCCTGGAGAATCAGGTCCTACAAGCGTTAACGATAAAGAGACATACATTACCACTATCGGACAAAAAACGCTCAACGCTGTTATACAAGCCGGCCCGAACACTGATTCATTGCCTTTAATGTTTGCGTCTACTCAAAAAGACGGCCTTTGGTCATTTCGCCACGACAGCGCTGAAGGAAGAAAAATCTGGAACGCTGAAGATTAGGCGCGTCCACAACGTGTTGTAAGACAGGCTGTTTTTTCGGAAAAGCGCAGCGGCGAATACAAGTGTGGCGCGAATAAAAGTTCACTATGAATTCCACAAGAGACAAATGGATTCAATAAAACCCAGGAAAGATGAGTACGGACACTTTCATGGTATAACAATTTCCGTAGAAATCACTTTTAACAAGTACAATTGGAGAATATTTATATATGTTACAAATCAATTATTTTAATATGTGCAGCGGCGTATTTTACGCTTATCTGCGATCAATTTCTAATATTTTGCATAATTTCAAAATAAAAAAAATCTTCTTCTTTACGGCAATAACATGCCTTATGTTAAGCTGTAGTCAAGAAGCTGAAGTTTCAGAGCCAGACTTAAAAGAGCCTGCGTTCAAAAAACTAAAACCAACTGGAGCGCTTACAAAATTTGTAAGCCGCGCCGGATACGCTGAGCTTTATGTAAGCAACGGCGATTTATGGATGGCCGCTGCTCCTGATTACGAGTGGAATAAGATAACAAAACCATCCGACGGAACAATTTCAGATATTGCCATTTCCGGCGATAGTCTTTATGCGATTGTTATCAATAACAAAACCGGAGAAACAACAATTTGGTGCTCTGATAGAAGCGGAGACGGCAGTTGGGACAGAGTAAAAAATGGCACGAAAGAGCAATACCGGGCAATATTTAGCGCTAACGGCGTTCTGTTTATTAGTGAATGGAATGGAAATTATTATTTCAACGACAAGAATTATAACATTATCACGCTTAGCGGCAATTTTGTAAAATACAATACGTCACTTTTAACAGGTGTAGTTTGGATGAACTCAAACTATTTCTTTGCAACACAAGGCGACGGCATTTATTATAGTCCGATGCCTAACAAGTCTACAACAAGAAGCCTCCCTGTTACTAATAAAAACATTTTGGGACTAGTAAAACTTCCTGCTAGTAAAATCGCGGCAGTTTCTAAAAAAGGATATATATACCAAATAAATGTTCCCGCGCTAGTTCATGGACAAGAATTTGACCATCAAACAAATGTTTCGATACCGACGATTACCGAATCAAAGGATTTTCAAATATCGTTTACCAAAGCTTTAGCTTATTACCAAAACAGTGATGCCGGACTGCTTATCGTTGGCATAAAATCAAATTTTACAAAAGAGGTTGGGTACCGTGAATTATTTGTGAACTACAACACCGGTAACATTACTTTTGAGTTACGATATCCTGGAGAGTTATCCTATACAAGTGTTAGCGATAGAGAGACATACACTGCCTCTATCGGAGAAAAAAAACTCAATGCTGTTATACAAGCTGGCCCGAACACCGAGCGATTGCCTTTAATGTTTGCATCTACCCAGAAAGACGGTCTTTGGTCATTTCGCAGCAATTCTGAAGGAAGAAAAATCTGGAAGGCTGAAAATTAGACGCGCCCGTAAAGCGAAGTAAGGCGGGCTATTTTTTCGGAAAGAGCCTCGTTTATCGCTCCGCATTTCATACGCCATTGCCAATTATTTCCTAACAGTGATGGCGTATTCATACGAGCGCGGTTATCCAGCCCAAGATAATCCTGCATTGGAATAATGGCAAGCGCAGCAACAGAAGCAAGCGCGCCGCGAATAAAAGTCCAGTGCCCGTTGTTTGCAGTTTTTATATCAAAATAATCAAGCGCTTGCACAATATCTTCACGCCGCGCCGACTTAAACCATCCCGCAGAAGTCGTATTATCATGAGTTCCGGTATAAACCACACAATTTGAATTATACGTGTAGGGCATGTAATCACCGCTCTCACGCGAATCAAACGCAAATTGCAGAACTTTCATTCCAGGAAAGCCGGAATAATCAAGCAACGCTTTGAGTTCCTGCGTAATATAGCCAAGGTCTTCGGCAATTATTGCTGCGTCTGGAATAGCGTTTCGCACCGCGTCAATAAAATCACGGTCAGGCCCTTTGATCCATTGACCTTTACGCGCATCTTTTTCACCGTAGTTAATAGCGTAATAGCTTTCAAATCCCCGAAAATGATCAATCCTTATAACATCAAACAACGCAAAACTTTCTTTTAGACGGGAAAGCCACCAATAAAAGCCGTCGACTTTATGTACATCCCAGCGGTAAAGCGGATTGCCCCAAAGCTGGCCGGTTGCCGAAAAAGGATCCGGCGGACATCCCGCTACACGAATAGGTTTTAACTCAGCATCAAGTTCAAATAACTCAGGATGAGCCCAAACATCCGCGCTGTCTAAAGCTACATAAATAGGCATATCGCCTATTACCGAAATTCCTGTCTTATTTGCATATTCCCTAAGCGCACGCCATTGAGAAAACGCAAAGTATTGTTCGATATAGTAATATTCAATAAGTTTCTTTTTACTGCTCTTAAATTTCTCAAGGGCGCGCGCTGAACGTAAACGATATTCGTCTTCCCAATCTGTCCATGAAATGCCTTTATGATACGCTTTCAAAGCCATAAACAGCGCGTAATCAGAAAGCCAGCGTTCATTTTCATGCCGGAATTGATCAAACGCCGCGCCGCCGGAAAACTTTTCAAACGCCAAAGGCAATATCTTTTTCCGGTGCTTATAAAGAATCGAATAATTTACTTTTTCTTTATTACGTCCCCATGCAATTTTTTCAAAAACATTTTTTTCAAGCAATCCATCTGTGCAGAGCGTATCTAAATCAATGTAATAGGGACTTATCGCAAACGCAGAAAAACTTTGATACGGACTGTCTCCCCAGCCGGTAACTCCTAACGGTAGTATTTGCCAATATTTCTGTCCGGCCAGTTTTAGAAAACGCAGCCATGCACGCGCATCTTCTCCAAAAGAACCAATGCCATAAGGAGACGGTATACTGCTGCATGCCAATAGTATACCAGAAGAACGCTGTATCAAACTATGTCCCACGATTAACCTTTAACCGAGCCGGCTGTAACACCTTCAATAATATAACGTTGACACAGAAAATAAAAACCGACTATTGGAATAATAGCAAGCGTTATTATTGCCATCATATACCCCATATCGATAGAACCATAACCGCCGCGAAGATATTGTACTGCAACAGGGATTGTACGGTAATCTGTACCAATAATAAGATACGGCAGCAGATAATCGTTCCAAATCCACATTGAGTTAAGAATGGCAACAGTAATCGCTATTGGCGTTATCATGGGAAACACAACATGAAAAAACGTCTTAAACGGCGTACAACCGTCAATAAGCGCCGCTTCTTCAACAGCAATTGGTACAGACTTGATGAAGCCAGAAAACAAAAAAACTGAGGTTCCCGCGCCAAAGCCAACATAAATAAACAAAATCCCTACCGGGTTATCGAGATAAAAAAGATTGGCGATTTTTGACAACGGAAACATTACCATTTGAAAAGGAACAATCATTGCGAACACAAATACAAAATAAAGCAGTTTGCAAAACAACGAGCTTGACCTTGTAATATACCATGCCGTCATCGATGTAAAAAGGACAATCAACGCAACAGAGAACACCGTGATAAACAACGAAAACCCTGCTGCTCCAAAAAAACCTGTCGCCGTAACGCCTTCGACAAAATTATGAAAACCAGCCCATGATTTTGCATTTGGCATTGCAAACGGCGAGTTTATTACATACAATTTGCTTTTGAATGAATTGATAAATACAAGCACTATCGGTATAAGAAAAAGCGCCGATACAGTCGTAAGAAAAGCTATTACCTGTATTTTACTCTTTTTAACGGAAATTTGAGACATTAGTTTTCTACCTCTCTTTTTCTGGTAATGTTAAGCTGAAACAGCGTAATAATAACAACAAGCAAAAAGAACATCATAGCTTTAGCCTGTCCAACCCCTTCAAAACCGCTGCGGTTATAAAAGGTATTAAAAACATCAAGAGAGACCATGACCGTTTCTTTGCCTGGTAAACCTGCCGTAAGGGACAGGTTTTGATCAAACATTTTAAAAGAGTTGGCAATAGTCATAAACATAGTTATTGTTATAGACGGCATTACAAGAGGTATTTTTATCTTGCTCAAGACAGCCCAGCGCCCAGCTCCGTCTATTTTTGCGGCCTCTAATACTTCAGTACTAATGTTTTGCAGACCGGCAATGTATATAATCATCATATAGCCAATGAACTGCCAGCTTGAAAGAATAACAAGCCCCCAAAACCCGCAGATTGCGCTTGTATTTATGGTTACGCCCATGAATTTCAACGCGCCGTTAATTATAAACTGCCATATATAGCCTAACACAATACCGCCAATTAAGTTAGGCATGAATATCAGTGTGCGATAAAGGTTTGTTCCCTGCACTCCAGACGTTAAAAAGAGCGCAAGCGTAAACGCGCTTACGTTAATAATCACGACGGATACAACAGTAAAAACCGTTGAGAACCCAAGCGCGTTAAGAAAATCTTTATTAGCAAACGCATCTATGTAGTTTCTAAATCCAACCCACGTTACGTTTGTTACGGAGGTAAACTTTGCAAAGGAGAGTACAACGCCATATATAAACGGCACAATAAAAGCTATTAAGAAACATAAAAGCACCGGCCCCAAAAACAATATTGAGTATCTATATAACGATTTGTACATCTCCTTTCTCCTTATTTACTAAGCAATGCTTTTTCCTCTGCCCATTTGGTTACAAACAGGTTTTTTACGCTATCCCATTCAGTTTTTTCTACAGCGTAGTCAAGCAAAGCCGCTCCAAGATCATTTTTGAACTGCTGGCTT
The DNA here is from genome assembly GCA_031280035.1 of Spirochaetaceae bacterium. Taxonomy (GTDB): domain Bacteria; phylum Spirochaetota; class Spirochaetia; order Treponematales; family Breznakiellaceae; genus JAIRPU01. The sequence continues at coordinate 30,131 of JAITHJ010000033.1, forward strand.
GGGAACGTTGTAAATACCCAGTTTATGCTGTATGTGCCGTTATCGATATAACGATACATTTCTCTTACGAGCGGGTCGTCAGGACGTTCTTCAGAAGAGAACGATGAAAACGGAGTTACAAAACCGAGTTTTTGAAATGCAAGCTGTTTCCCAGTTGGAGAATTAAACAGCCACGAAAGGAATTTCAAGGAAGCTTCCTGTTTGTCAGCAGCAGCTTGTTTGTTGACGCAAATAAAGTTTTCAGTGCCTGTGCAAAGCCCTTGATTTTCTTCTCCTGAAACGCCTATATATATTGGAAGAAACTTAATATCTTCTGATTTTACAATATTTCCCTGCTCAGAAGATATTTGCGGCCATGCCCAAATGCCATTCTGTACAAAAACGACTTCGCCTAAAGCGAACTCAGACATTGAATCGGGAACAGTTTTACTGCCAACCATATTACGAGACGTTACGGAGTTATTAAGGTATAAATCAAAAATTTGTTTATAGTTATCAGAGTAAACAAGTTCAAGATCATCCGCATCGCTGACACGCCTGTCGCGGTATTCGTAGAAGACGGGAACATTGGCAAGATGGGTCTGCCAGCGCCAGTCATCACCTACAGCGAATGAAGTCGAAGCGAACGCGCCTTTAACTCCCAAATCCTCCGCGTGTTTCTGAATGTCTTCAGCGACAGCTTTTAATTTGGCGAAATTGTTTATTTCACTTGCGTTGTTCGCTCCGGTATCGGCGCGGCCAGCAAGTTCAAAATATTTTGACAACAGCGCGTCATTATAAATGATACCGTAGCTCTCTATTGCATAGGGTATTCCGAAGACGCCGTCATCTTCTTTTATGGCCATGTCTTTTTCAATAAGCAAATCATAGATTTCTGAATCTTTCAAATCCAGGGTATAATCCTTGTAGTTATGATATCCGACAATGCCGTTTACGTTGAATAACGTTGGCGGAGCGGATTTAGCGAATTCAGAACGCAGGGTCTGCTCGTACGTATTTGATGCCGCAGTAACAACCTTCATTGCAACGCCTGTCTCTTTTTCAAACTCACGCGCGACATCAAGCCACTGACTTGAAATCTCAGGTTTAAAATTAAGAAGATAAACCGGCGCAGGTTTTGTACATGAAATCATAAATCCTGTAAAACTCAACGCCATCATAACGAAAACCGTTTTTTTCATTAAACTTCCTCCTGAAAAAAATTTTCTAGTATTATGGGTGATTTCTCAATAACAAGTCAAGTAGGCGCGGGAGAAGGGACGGGAAATATTATA
>JAITHJ010000042.1 GCA_031280035.1 Spirochaetaceae bacterium
GACGAGCCGCTTTCCAGCCTTGACCCGCATTTGCGCGAGGAGATGCGTTTTGAAATCAAGGACTTGCAGAAAACCTACGGCTTTACCGTCATTTACGTTACTCACGACCAGGCCGAGGCGATGGCGCTTTCCGACCGAATCCTCGTGATGAAGCTCGGCGTTGTCCAGCAGATTGACACGCCGCTTACGGTGTACAACGAGCCGGCCAACCGCTTTGTGTTCAGCTTTATCGGGCTGTCCAACTTCATTGCCGCACGCATGGCCGCGCAGGGCATTATCGTGGGGGACGCTCCGGCGCGCGCCTTTAGCCGTATGCCGGACGCATCGCTCGGCGGCGAAAACCTCGTGCTGGCAAGCCGGCCATCGGAAATCAACTTTGTAAGCGAAGGCGGCGCCGGCGGCATCGTCAAGCGCAAGGCGTTTTTGGGTGAAGTCGTCGATTACGCCGTTGACGTTGCCGGAACAGAAATCCGTGTGCAAAAAGGCCGGCGCGATGCGGGGCCGGAAGCAGGCGAGGCCTGCCGTCTTGACTTCCTGCGTCCGCACTGGTATGCGGACAGTTAATAAAGCTCCATGAAGAAAATAAAGCTTTTTAACCTATACGATTTTATTCCACGGACGGTGGAATTATTCAGAAAAAATAAGGACGGGAGTCCGGGGTATTCGCTTGCCGGATTCGGCAGAGACTGCGCTGCGGGAATTGTCGTGGGCATTGTGGCGCTTCCGCTGTCCATGGCGTTCAGCATTGCCGCCGGAGGTACGCCTGCGCAGGGCATTCACACATCGATTATCGCCGGTTTTTTCATCAGCGTACTGGGCGGGAGCCGTTTTCAGATAGGCGGCCCAACCGGAGCCTTTGTTGTAATTATCGTGAACGTAATTGCACTGCACGGCATCTCCGGCCTTATCGCCGCAACAGTTCTTGCCGGCATATTTCTTGTTTTGATGGGCGTCTTTGGACTGGGACGTTTTATCAAGTACATTCCCTATCCGGTAACAACCGGCTTTACGACAGGGATTGGTCTTTTAATATTCTCCCAGCAGGTGAAGGATTTTTTTGGTCTGGACATTGCAAAAAGCCCGCCTGATTTTATCAGCAAATGGGTTGAGCATTTCAAAGCCGCTTCCAGTTTTGAAATTATTACATTTGCCGTGGGCGCGGGGACGCTGGCTATAATCATACTTATACGGCGGTTTGCGCCGCGCATTCCGGGCGCTGCGTGCGGCGTTTTAATAATGACGATTGCGACATATTTGTTAAAGCGTTTATTTCATGATTACGATGTTTCCGGCAGCGGGGTAGACGCGGTTCTTGTCAGTCAAATCCAGCAGCTTGACACAATAGCGGCGCGGTTTGGCGGCATACCGTCCTCGCTGCCCGTACCCGTTATTCCGCCGCTGAGCTTTGAAGTTTTCCGCGATGTTTTTCCGGCGGCGTTTTCTATCGCGCTGCTTGCCGCGATTGAGTCGCTGCTTTCCGCGGTTGTCGCGGACGGAATGTCCGGCGATCAGCACAATTCGAATACGGAGCTTATTGCTCAGGGACTGGGGAACATCGCGTCGGCAGTGTGCGGCGGCATACCGGCGACCGGCGCTATCGCGCGGACGGCGATGAACATCAAATCCGGCGCGGTTAGTCCTGTCGCCGGTATTGTGAACACGGTTACGCTGCTTCTTTTTGTACTGTTTCTTGCGCCGTCCGCATCGGCAATACCTCTTGCAAGTCTTTCCGCGGTGTTAATAGTCGTATCGTGGGATATGAGCAATCTTTCGCGTTTTATCAGGATAATCAAGACGGCGCCCAAAAGCGACGTCAGCGTGCTGATTGCGACATTTATGCTGACAGTTCTGATTGATTTGAGCTACGCGGTCGTCATCGGGATGCTTCTCGCCGTGTTTCTTTTCATGCGCCGGATGATAGAGATGGCCAGCATTCGCTCAGAGAACGACGAATTTATTGCGAGTCTTGCCTATGGCGGCGCGGCGAGCGCCCCTGAGCATAATCTGGCCGGACTTGCGCCTAAGGACACTGAGATATTCCAGATAAACGGCCCGTTTTTCTTTGGAGTTGCGGATATGTTGCAGGGCGTGCTGCGCCAGCTTTCAAAGACGCCGAAAAAGATAATCTTGAGGATGGACTCCGTACCCGCCGTTGACGCAACCGGAATTGCGGCGCTTGAATCTTTTTTGATGAACTGCAACAAGAAGGGCATCAGGCTGATAATAACCGAATGCGGAGAGCAGCCCAAGAAAGCATTTCTGAAGGCCGGCTTTATCGAACTGCTTGGCCATGAAAACTTTATTGAATCCCTTGAAAAAGCGATAGAGGCATAGACGCTTTCTCTTTGTTCCTCGTAACAGATCCATTGATCATGTTATACGACACGCCCGCGCAGTTTCTCGCTCAAAAAGGCCGCTTGACACAATAAATGAATGTGGGTTATACCGCCAATATGAATCAGAACCATCTTGACCTTAAAGGCGCGGTTAATTTTGGAAGTTTTTACACGCCTGAACATCTTGTAGATCTTGTCTATAATATTATCAAAAAAAACGCGCCTGACAATGAAAGATATATCATCCTTGATACAAGCTGCGGATACGGCGGCTTTTTACGCGGAGAGAAGTCCATCGGCGCTGATATTGACAAGCAAGCGATACAATTTGCAAGAAATAATTCTTATAGTGTATATTTTAATCACAATAGCCTCTTAAATATTTCACGGAAACAATATAATCTATCAAAAGACGAAAAACTTATTATTGTGGGCAATCCGCCCTACAATGACACAACATCAATTATCCGAAAAGATATAAAAGAGAAATCTTGTTTGAAAGACGATGACGTTAAAGCAAGAGATTTGGGCATTTCTTTTTTACGCTCATATAACAAATTAGAGTCCGATTATGTTTGTGTTCTTCACCCGCTTTCTTATCTTATAAAAAAAACAAATTTTAATTGCCTGCGTCTTTTTACAAACAATTATAGACTAACAGATTCGGTGGTATTTAGTTCCGGCGAGTTTTCGGCAACATCAAAAACAACTCAATTTCCGGTTATCGCGGCCTTTTACGAACGAAATTTATGCGGCATGAATTATAATTATATTGAAAACTATAAGTTTAAAACGATTGATAATAAAATATTCAGTATCAAAAATTATGATACAATAGGGAATTATGCAAGCAAATACCCAAATCATAAACAGGTGAGTCAGGATGAAACCGTAGCGTTTTTTTATACGATGCGCGACATTAACGCGCTAAAACGCGCCGCGACTTTTTTAGACAAGGAAACGTATAATACGGTTCGTATTACTCGTAACACGCTGCCGTATTATTGTTACGCGGATGTCCTAAAAGATTATACTCCCCATATTCCGTATTATTTTGGAAATAATGATATAATAATTGACAACGACGCTTTTTTAGAAATAAAGAACTTGTTTATTCAAAGAAGCGTTGAAAAACATCCGCAGCTTTGCGGTATTATTGAACAAAAGAAATATAATAATGCGGACATTGAAATTGGTAAATATTTTGAATCCTTATTAGGAGAACATTATATGGATTGAAAAAATGAATGAAAATTGCCGTTGTAAAATAAAAATCAAGGCGGTAAAAAATGTCTGATTGGAATCCAAATAATTATTTGAAATTTCGCGGCGAAAGAACCCAGCCGTCAATAGATTTGGTTGAAAGAATAAAACTAAAAAACCCTGCTACTATTATTGATATTGGCTGCGGGCCGGGTAACAGCACGCAGATATTGGCGGAAAAATGGCCAAACGCTCTTATTGCCGGTTTAGATCCTCAGAAACAATGATTGAGAAAGCAAAGAACGATTTTCCAAAATTAAATTGGATACATGGAAAAGCTGAAGAGGTCCGCACGGATATAAAGTATTCTCTTGTGTTTTCTAACGCGGCGTTACAATGGATACCAAACCATGAAAAAGCAATACCGCGATTATGGGAAATTGTGGAGCATAACGGCGCTTTTGCCGCCCAAATACCAAAGTTTGAAAAAATGGATATAAATACCGCGTTAAAGGAAATTCTTGAAAAAGAAAAATGGATTAAATGTAAAAATGTTGATACAAATATAAGAGTTTTTTATGATCTTGATTATTATTATGAATCATTGAGCAAGAAATCAGATGATATAGAATTATGGGAAACGCATTATTTTCATATAATGCCGTCCCAGCAAAGCATAATCGATTTTATAGAATCAACCGCGTTACGGCCTTATTTGAATGAATTAAACAATGAAGAAAAAATAGAATTTAAGAATGAATTATTAATAGCGTTGAAAAAATATTATAAAATACAAACAGACGGGAAAGTATTATTTCCATTCAAAAGAATATTTATACTAGCATATAAAAATTAAATAGAAAAAACACCGTGCATCTTCCAGCCTGAAGAAAAGAAATTGAAATACCCCGCCGCTTCGCATAACAAGTCTGCGCCCGTCGTGTCCGCCGCGTAAGAAGCTCGGAACATCAAACAAGAGGCTCGGAACATATTGCAATACCTTCGGAACATCAAACAATAGGCTCAGAACATATTGCAATACCTTCGGAACATCAAATAAGAGGCTCAGAAGGTGGTACAGTATGCCCGGAACATAGTACAAGTATGCTCAGAAGGTAGTACGGTATGCCCGGAACGCAGTAAGGGGTTCAACCCCGCTCAAAGATTTCCGCAGCGGAGTCAGGCGCGGTTTGTTATTTTATCGGGATGCGCTTTTGATTATGGGGAGAACTTCTTTTTGAACATTTTTATCAAATTGATTGAGCCGGTTAGAAATAAGGAAAGGCTTAGTATGATTCCAAATAATATCAGGCCGGGAGGTTCGGTAAAAACGCCGCTTATAAAATAGTTCAAAAGGCCGTGTATCATAAATCCGCTGAACAGCAGCGGCAGCACTATGATGGGCTTTATACGCTTGTTTATATCATGTATATTGCGTATACCCAAAGATAATAACGCAACGCAGGAGAATAACATATAGAGACTGAGAACAGGAGCGTCATCAATGCGGGGATAGAATAAAAACAGCAGGCCTGACAGCAGCCCCAGCAAAAGCGTCAGTATAATATTCACTTTCAGGTATTTTTTAAGAGCCAAACAAACCGCAGTAACCATTGCTGCAAAAGACATCTTCTTTTTATAGTCCATGACAGAAATAATTCTAGCGCAGCCGCCGGCTCAAGTCAAGAACTGACTTATAGAACTGAACGTTCAGAACAAAAGACTGAAATGATTTCATTGCCGGCCAAATTCTTTTCTCATTACCGATAAAAAATCTTCAGAGCTGTTTATCTCTGAAGCGGTATACGGATTATGGTTTTCCAGTAAATGCGCCGGTATCTCTTCTAAAAAAGGCGACGGAGCGCGTTCTGTAACAGCCTGATTTTTTTTTCGTCTGCGGCAGCTTGTGATAATAAGCTTATCTCGCGCGCGCGTTAGAGCAACATAGAATAAACGGCGTTCTTCTTCAATATTGGGAATCTCAGTTTCAATGCTGCGTTCATGAGGCATAATTCCCTCTTCCGCTCCCGCTATAAATACTATAGGAAATTCAAGGCCTTTGGAGGCATGAATTGTCATTATGTTCACTTTACCTTTATCCGCATTATCATTCCCATTATCCTGAGTTATAAGGCTTATTCGGTTAAGATAGGGATACAATGTAGGGTCGGTATTATCTGGATTTCTTTCCCAATTCTCGATAGATTCAATAAGGATTTCCAAATTCAAATATTTATAATGCGCGGCCTTTTCATTTTTGCCGTATTCGGTAACAAGATAACCATGATAATCTATTTCATCTATAAGCGCGCGTACTTTTTTTGAAAGACCGCGCTTTCCAAGAATATCACTGCGGTGCTTTTCTATCAGCGACATAAAATCATCAATCTCAGTCTTTGCCGCTTCCTCAAAAAGCATATCTTCCATATAACGCATGCTCATCATGGCATTCCATACGGAACAATGATCTTTCTTTGCAAGCTGAGTTATCTTTTCAATTGTCGCTTTGCCTATGCCGCGTTTTGGCGTATTTATTATGCGCAGCATATTTACATCATCATCCGTGTTTCCAATAAGCCGCAGATAGCTTAATATATCTTTTACTTCTTTTCGCGCATAAAAGCTTTGTCCTCCAGATACCATATAGGGTATTTCCCATTCAATAAAAGCGTCTTCAATTTTCTCAAAGAGGTGATTTGTACGTACAAGAACGCCAAAATCATTATATGAACGGAGATCACTGCGTATTATGTCCCTGATTTGCTTTGCAATAAAATTTGCTTCATCAATGTCATTCTCAGGAGCCCAGAGTTCTATCGGTCTGCCTTGACCGGCAGGCGTCCATAGCTTCTTTTCTTTGCGGTTTGTATTATGCGATATAACGCCGTTTGCAGCCTCTAATATCGTTGTTGTTGAGCGGTAGTTTTGTTCAAGCTTTATTTCGAGCAGATTAGGAAAATCTTTTTCAAAATTGATAATATTGCCGTAATGCGCTCCACGCCATGAATATATCGATTGATCATCATCACCAACAACACAGATGTTGTCAGATGCAAGCATCTTCATGAACTTGTATTGAATCAGGCTTGTATCCTGAAATTCATCTATCATTATATAACGATAGCGCGCTTTATATTTATCAAGTATATCAGGATATTCTGAAAATATTTTTATTGGAAGCGTTATTAAATCATCAAAATCTACAGCGTTATAAACTTCAAGCCCATGCTGGTATTCTTCATATACTGGTTTATATGTTCCATCCGCTCCATTGTCCCATGCCGCCATGCCGTTTTTTACCGCCGAAAACAGCTGTCCTATTTTGTAAATATCGGCGTTGTTATCGGAAGTAAATTTACATTCGCGTAATGAATCTTTTATCGCCTGAATTTTATCAGTCTCGTCATAAATCGAGAAGTTTTTTCTGTAACTTAGAATTTCTATTTCATTGCGAAGTATTGCCGCGCCAAAGCTGTGAAAGGTACTTACCGTAAGGTTCTGTAATTTTCTTGCCGTAAGCTCCTTAACGCGGCCTTCCATTTCACGCGCGGCTTTATTGGTAAATGTGAGCGCAAGTATCGCGTGTTGAGGAACGCCGCGTTCAAGCATATACGCAATGCGATAGGTTATAACGCGGGTTTTTCCTGAACCGGCGCCGGCTATTATCAGCACGGGACCTTCCGTTGACTTAACGGCCTGTATCTGCGGCGGGTTTAATTCGGTCTCAAAATCAAGACGAGCCATTTAAATTTTCCAAAAATCTAAGAACCGCGCGCGCCGCCTTTGCCCGGTGACTAATTGTATTCTTTTCTTTTGCCGAAAGTTCGGCAACGGTTACGCCATATTCAGGCAAATACATGACCGGATCATAGCCGAACCCGTCTTTACCGCGGCTTTCGTGGATTATTTCTCCTTCAAGGATTTCTTGTACAATAAAGAAACGATTTATATCAATTAAAAGGCACATCGCGCAGACAAAACGCGCTGTGCGCTGGGGATTGTCTCCCAGCTCGGCAAGAAGCAGCGCGTTTCGTTCGTGGGATTCAAGTTTTTTACCGTTTTCAGAACCGTAACGCGCTGAAAAAATACCAGGCCTGCCGTTCAAAGCGTCTAAACAAATGCCTGAATCATCGGCAATCACCGGTTCTTTTATCAATTTGTAGAGCTCCTGCGCCTTTTTAAGCGCGTTGCCGGCAAAATCACCGGCGTCTTCAACAGGCTCGAATTTGATGCCTTTGTCATCAGGCGTTATTATCGTCCATTTTTGCGCTTTTTCATTGAATATACGTGAGAGTTCTTCGCGTTTGTTTTTATTTCCTGAAGCGAACCAGATAGTCATTTATGGGCATGGTAACAGACATGGCGTTTTTTGACAATAACTCCGCTATACTTGCAAAGAAAAGAAAACTACGCTACAATTTTTGGATTATGAATTATATATTATTATTCGCCCCCCCCCCCGCGCTAAAAGAGTACGGGAAAATGCGGCGCAAACGAGCCGCCAAACCGGATTACCCGCCGGTTATTTATGTTTTTTTCATATTTATCAAGGGCTTTTACGCGCTCTGCCGTCATCATCATGAGACTAAATTATGAAAAAAGAAAGCCTTTTATATAAATATATCGCTCTATCTCCGCCGGTTATCATTCTATTTTATCTTTATACAAAAAACGGCGCATATATCAATTATTGGCATACGGTTGCCGCTGCGCTTGTATTTGCCCTGTTGAGCCTTGCGTTCTATGCCGTTGCGGCCCGCATAGGAAAGCCTTCCGGCGGGCGGGCGGCGCTGCTTGTTGCGGCGTTCTGGGCGCTAAGCGTCATGGGACGGATAGTATACCGGAATATAAGAAGGATAATGCCGTTTTCAGAAACCTTAATAGTCCGTTTTGCTCTTGGCATAGTTGTTCTGCTTATCGTGCTTGCCGTGTTTATCATGATTTTTATCTATGGAAAACGTGTTCAGCGAAAGGAAACGTTTCTGCTCATCGCCGTCTTTGAAACCGTTTTGCTTACGCTCAATATTGTTCCGGCAACCGCATCGTTTATTGCCAGAGAAAACGCGAACCGGCTTTCCGTTTCAGCGGTAGTACCTGACGAGGATTTTGCGGTAAATCCAGACGCGCCAAGTCCGAATATATACTGGCTTTTTATGGATGGAATGTTGGGATTTAAGGG
>JAITHJ010000009.1 GCA_031280035.1 Spirochaetaceae bacterium
TCCTTCGGGATAAGACCGTTATCCTTCGGGATAAGACCGCTATCCCGAAGGATAGCGGCGCAAGCCGGAGGAAAAGCCGCCGGCTTACCGGAGTTAGTGGTAATGAAAGCGCGGGGGGGGGGGGGAGAGAAAATAATACGCCCGTTTCGCGTTTTTTTTTACCTCCGAAAACGCCCGTACGGACGGCGCGCGGACGCGGTACAGCGTGTAAGAGCTTGTATCGTACATGAAAAACACTGTATCAGCGCGCGCTGAGTTTGTCAACAGGCCGCAACAGGCCGGCCGCGCCGCGCTTACGCCTGCAAAGGCCGCCCGGACAGCTCGTAATCTTCAGGATCGCAGACATACATCTTCTTAAACATACCCTTTTTTATCGTAGGAATAATCAGAACGCCTTTTCTATTCTGAATTACAAGCAGATACGGAGCGCCGCCGCGCCTATCATAGACTATCCGCGTTGTGTGCCGTCTAAAAAGCGGCCATCTGTTTTGAAGAAACTTCAGACGCGTTTCCATATAATAAAGATACGCCTCTTTGCCCTTTATCTTCTCAGGGTTATACAGAGAGGTATAGTAAAAATCATCCGCAATATACTCCCTCAAATCATCAACGTAATAGTAACGGTACGCATCTTTTAATACGGTAAGAAGCTCAAGATCGCTTAAGCCCTGTTTGGGTTCAGGAGACGGCGTCCACGCCATTCCCGCGCGCGCCGCCTGTACGCTGTGAGCCCGCCAGAGCCGCGTAAACGCCTCAAGGTTCAGCGTCTTTGCGCCAAGCAGCTTTTTATACGGAAGAGGCATCCCTAAATCCCAGAACGCAAAGCCCTTCTCCATAAGATAACGCGCCGTCAATACCATCTGAATGCTGCCCGCGTTGTCAACGTCATAATACCCCGAATAACTGCTGTAGATTCTTCCGGTAACCGTCCCGAACTCTCCGGCTACAAGCTCTCCGTCACGGTACAACCCGAATGACGTAAAGACAGGGTTCTCCCTATCCGCCGCGCGGATTTCCCGTACCGTCTTGATAAGGGACGGCGTAATCCAGCCGCCGCCGTGCTGCCGCACGCACTTGTCAACAATGCGGTCAAACTCAACGCCGAAGCGCAGTTCATACCTGCCCAAAAGCCGCTTTACCGTACGAGTTACGTGAAGACAGTCAAAAAACAACACCGACTGTGAAAGATGATGCGCCGCCATCGCCATGCAAAGCCCAAGCGGCGAATCAAGCCCCGACATGAAGAAAAATCCTTCCCTTATCAGCCTGACGATAAGATTAGGGTCATACTCGCTTACAACACAGTCCTCATACGGATAATTGGAACTGATAATAAGGTCTATAACCTTATGCGGATCGTTCTCCTTTGTAATAAGAATCCTTCCCGAATATTCGTAGAGCAGCTTCTGCGGCCACTGTAGTATCACCGTGCGTACCTTAAGATCCGCGCCGGCCTTTCTGGATACGGTAATCCGCCCAATCTTTCCATGATTCGCCTTAACCGAAACGAATATCCGTTCCGCGCCAAATACCACGCTGATAATGTTCTTTGCTGACGGTTCAACCGTCATGATTTTTATCTCTACACATTCAATAGGAATAACCTTAGTCTGCGCGTCAAACCTTTCCTGCAGCATTTGCAGAAAAGCAGCGTTGGACATCGTTACGGGAAACTCCGTTGCCGGAGTTATATACGAAACAAAATCATCAAGATACGCCCTTAACGTATCCGCATCGCGCGTTTTATACGCCTGCGCGTAGGCTTCAAGCAGCTCAATCTCCGTTCTCATAATAAAAACCAGTTTCCGGCCAAAAATATCCGTCCGCCGCTTAGTATCTCCTGCGAAATAGAACGGTCTTCTGAAACAGCCCGATAAAAAAAGCGACAAGCGGGCCGGTAAAAAGAACCATTACCAGCGTCCCCGCGCCGGGAATACATCCGAGCAAAAAGCCCAGACCTACGCAGACGCCGTCCGTCCCCATTCTGAACCACCGGTACCATGAAGGCCGCAGTTTCTCCGCAAGAATCAGCGAAGGCGCATCGTACGGCGAAGTCCCAAGATGTGTGTTAAGATATATTCCGGCTCCAAAACCGATAAGCGCGATTCCGCCGGCTAATACGAAAGACCTGAAGATTAAAGACGGCTCGCTCTTCATAAGCCGCAGCGCAAAAACAATAAGCTCGGAAGCGTAGCCGGTAAGCGTCATGTTTACCAGCGTGCCGAATCCGATTTTTGTACGGTCAAAAAACACCGAAAAAAGAAGTATCGCGGCGCAAAATATCACATAGCCTGCGCCAAAACCGACCCCCAAAGGCCGAAAGACCCTTATGAACGCTCCGGTAACAAGCGTCATAAACGGATCCAATCCCAAGTCAGCATAACGCTCGCAGCCTATGCCCGCTCCGATAAAAAAAACTCCCGCCGTACAGAGAAACGCATTAAAAATAAAAAACCGTTTTCTCATTCTGCAAACATCAGCTACAAAATAAAGTTAGTAGTAATATAATCAACGCCTATCTCATCAAGCTCTTTCGCGCGCTTTTCTTCGTCAACGCTCCATACGTTTATAAACAGCCCCTTCTTATGGGCGTAGTCAACCAGCTCCTTCTCTATCTCTACGCCGGAAGTCTCCGATGTCGGCGAATGTAAATCGCCTATATCAAGACTATAACCTGAATCAAGATATTCTTTATTAGTCCTTAAGCTCTCCTTGTCTATCAACTGCTGAACGTCAACCGTCTTGGGGAAAATCTTCCTTGACTTCTCAATCGCGTCATCCTGAAAGCTGATTATTATCGATCTATCCAGCATATCGAACATTTTAATAAGGCCGGATAAATGAACGATTCTGTCTTCAGTCCAGCCCTTCTGCTTAAGCTCGATGACCGCCGTTTTCTTGAACCTTTTGCATACTTCTAAATATTCCTTAAACGAAGGAATAATGTTTTTTGTACCGTGAATATACGGATAATTAACGGAAGGCTTTAGAATAAGACTGCGCGCTTCTGAAAACGTCATTTCAAAAACAGGCTTTTCACTTCCGGCAAAAGGCGCGTCATCATGAACGCAGACAAATTCATTGTCAGCCGTCCAATAAACATCCGTTTCAATGCCGAAAAATTCATCCCGCTCGCCGGCGGCGACAAAAGACTCCAGCGTATTCTCAAAATAATTGCCCGCAAGACCCCGGTGAGCGATTAACTTACCGTGTTTATACGTGTTCATACTATTCTCCTGATATAATCATTCTTTTATAATTTCCGTTTTTAAGCTTCCGCCGCCTTATTCTCCTGCCTTCTTTTAATAATCCGGTTTCCCAAGATTGTTGTTGAAACAATGCCCGCCGCCGAAAGAATAAACATTATCAAAAGCATTCTGTTGTAACCGATTTGCGCGACAGAAGGATCCGGAACATGGCCGGCGGCGTCCGCTTTAACATACCGGTTTATCATCGCGCCAAAGACTACCGGCGCAAGACACTGCGGCATATACCCAATCGTTGACGCAACGCTCATTGCAGCCGCGCTCATCTCATGACTGATATTCATCTCTCCTATGGGCGAATAATAAATCCCCCGCATCAGAAAACACGCAATAAATATCAGCGATAGAAAAATAACGGCAAAAAAAGCATACTCAGGCTGCTTAGGAATAACAAAATAAACAATGCCGACCGCAATGGTCAGCGTAATAAAACATATCCTCATCCAATGCGCGGTCGTTTTGAATTTCCAGTGCGTTACCATGCCGGAGACAGGAGCGCATATCGTCCTAAAAACCGAGTTGGAAACTATGCCAAAAACAGCCGCCATAGTAACGGATACTACAAAGACATTGTTCAAAAACAACAGAAAGTAATTCGTTGCGGCGCTTACCGACGTATATACACAAAAAGCGCCAAGCCCCGTAAGCCATACTTCAGGAAGTTTCATCGCTTTAACAACGCCTTTAAGCGCAACCTTTGTATCCTTTGCTACATCTTTTTGAAAGTACTCTTTGGGGATACCAAACAACACCAGCAAACCGACGGTAACGGTAACAACCGAATTAAACACCATGACGGCGTAAATGCTGCCGGTGAATTTATAAATGGCAACGTCTATTAGGCCTTCAATAATGAACGCGGAAAAACCCCGCATACATTCCCACCAGCCAAAAACCATCGCCTGATTTTTTGCGGAAGTCGTAACCCGCACCGCCTTGAGCATTGTCGGCCAATATACAGGCTCGCAGAACAAATAGTAAAAGAAAAATAAAATAAAAAGACAGGGAAATGAAATATGATGAAACATACTGAATATCGAAATAAAGCATCCGATGAGCCCTGTAACGCAGCACCCCGTCCCTAAGATCGTTTTCATTGAAAGTCTGTCGCCAAGCCAGCCAAGCGGAATCGCGCCGGCGCAAATGGTAAAGCCCTGCAGCCCCAAAAGGATGCCAAACTGGGCGATGTCAATGTGCAGTCCGCCCAAAAACGGCGTACTTAGACTAAGCCTTGAGTCAACAAACGCATATATCAACTGCGCATTAACGCCAAGGATCACCAAATTAAGCAATCCCCTTCTGTCAAGCCCCAGCGCGGATAGAATATTTTTCTTTTTCATAAATTTTCCTTAAATTCTTTATAATATCATTATAATATCATTTATTATTTTCAGAACGGTTTATCCGGCCTTTACACGATAGGACATAATCTGAATAAACGCAACCAGAATGATGAGGCCAAAGCCCGCTATATCGGTTATCAATCCCGGATAGATAAGCAGCAGTCCTCCGGCAATGGCCGGCAGTCTTTCAAAAACACGCAGTGGTTTTACCATATACCCCGCAATCCCTATAGAAAGCCCAAACATACCGATACAGGAGGTAATGATAATCTGAATAACCTCAAGAGGGGTGGTTTCAATGAAGAGCATAGAAGGACTGTACACAAAGATATAGGGGATGATAAACGCGGTTATCGCAAGTTTTGTAGCGTTCATGCCGGTTATGATAGGATTGGATTTGGCAATGGCCGACCCCGCGTATGCGGCCAGCGCTACAGGCGGGGTAATATCCGCCACAATCCCAAAATAGAAGACAAACATATGCGCGGCCATAACCGGCACCCCCATGCGAACCACGATCGGCGCGGTAATGGTCGCCATAATTACATAGTTGGCGGTGGTGGGTATGCCCATGCCCAGAATGAGGCAGGCAACCATCGTAAGAAAAAGCGCAAGGAGAAGGCTGTTGCTCGCCACTGAGAGGAGCATGGCGATAAGAATCTGGCCAAGACCGGTAAGGGAAACGATCCCCACTACAACGCCGGCTACGGCGCAGGCCATAGCGACTCCGATGGTATTCCGCGCGCCGTTTGCCAGAGCCTCAAGAAAAGTTGCCGGAGTAAAGCGCGTCTCTTTGCGGAACATACTTACAACTATGGCGGTTAAAATAGCGGCGCAGGCCGCATACGCCGGAGTCTTCCCAATGGTCATAAAGCCCACCAGCACGACAATCGGCAGGAAGAGATACCCTTTGACTCTGAAGAGCTTCCAGAAATGGGGAATCGATTCGCGGGGAAGCCCTTTAAGACCAAGCTTGCGCGCCTCAAAGTGGATCATAAGAAATATTCCGGTAAAGTAGAGCGCCGCAGGCAGGATGGCGGAAACGGCGATAACAGGATACGGAACGCCGGTCAGCTCCGCCATCAGGAAGGCGGCGGCTCCCATAATCGGAGGCATGATCTGTCCTCCCGTTGAGGCGGCGGCTTCTACCGCGGCGGCGAACTCCGGTTTATAGCCGGTTTTCTTCATAACCGGAATGGTAACGCTCCCGGACCCTACGGTGTTCGCCACGGAACTGCCCGAATACATCCCGCTCAGAGCGCTGGCAATGACCGCCACCTTGGCCGGGCCGCCGGAGGCGAACCCCGCCACAGACTTGGCCAAGTCTATGAAGAAGGAGGCGATACCGGACTTTTCCAGAAACGAGGCTAAGAATATGAACAGCACGATGAAGGTGGAACAGACTCCAACGGGCGTTCCGATAATGCCGTCGGTGGTGTAGAAAAGCTGATGGATTACCCGCTTCAGGGAAAAGCCTGCAACAAACGCATAGACGATAAAGCCGGCGCCCACTACGAGTATCGGTATCCCTACAACGCGCCGGCACAGCTCGGTTAGTACGATAATTCCGGTAATTCCCATGACGATATCCAAGGGTTTAAGGAGAACGGCCCTGCCGATGATCGCCTGAAAATTCACCACATAGTAGAAGAAAGCGGCGGCTCCTAAACAACCCAAGACAATATCGTACCATGGTATGCGATTCTCTTTCTTGGTCATTCCTCTGCGAATAGGATAGAGGATATAGCCTATAAATATCAGAATTCCCAGAAAGACGCATCTGCGTATTTGTTCGGGGAGATTGGCGATAAGCGTAACCCAAAAGACATAGCCGGTAAAAAGCAGCAAGAGTCCTTTCACTATATAATCATGGATGCCGGAGAAGCGGCGTACGTTCGACTCGCGGTCGAATTTGGCGATAAGCTCCTCGGTTTCTTTCTCACTCAGCTCGTGCAGGACGCCGCTGTGATTTTTAATGCTCATAATATTCCTTTTTTTACGCGGATACTGATGTGGGCGTTTCTTCCACACCGGTCCCGCAGACTTATTTCTTCATTATTGATATATAACAGATGATCCGAGACGGTACCCACTATATAATTCAATTCCTTATACGATTCACGAAACCCTGTGATAACGAGAAACTCTCCGTCCCTCGTGAGTTTTTGGCCTTCTTCAAGGCTCGTCTGCATTCCCGCCCCAAAAGAAGAAAACCTGCTTGCGGCGGGACGTATCTCTAGACCCGAAATCGTGAACGTTTCCCGTACCGGAGTATTGTTTACCGAATGGATAAACTCTATGGCGAACGTTTCTCCGTCTTTAACGGGCCATTGGCCGTAGAGTTTACCGGAAACGGCGTCAACGATACGAAGTTTTAGGCTTGTTTGGCTTTTGGCAAAGACGGCCGCCCCGCTGATTACAAGGACGGCCAGACCGGTGATGATTACAAAATGATACCGCAGCCGCGCCGCCGTTATTGGCGGACGCCTATTTCCCGGTAGTATTTTTCCGCGCCCGGATGGAACGGTATGGAAATGCCGCTTACCGCATAGGACGGGGAAATCTCCGCGCCTTTAGCGTGAACTTGAGCGATTTCATCTCCGCTTTCAATAAGCGTTTTGGTAAGCAGATATACCGTATCTTCAGGGAGCTTTTCGCTTACGATGATCGTAGCTTTTACGGCCAGCGTTTTTACATCCTGATCGACTCCCTTGTAGCTTCCCGCCGGAATAGAATACTGGCTGTAGAACGGGTACTCTTTGATGATATTTTCAGCGTGATCATCGTCAATTTCAAGCACCTTAATGCTCTTCCCGATAGCAAGATCCACGATTGCGGTGGTGGGAGCGCCGGCCACGCAGAAGAGCGCGTCTATCTTACCGTCTCTCAAAGCGTCAGCCGATGCGCTAAAGCTCAGGTTTTGCCGTTTAATGTCGTCAAAAGAGATTCCGTAAGCTTCAAGAATCTGGCGCGTATTGAATTCGGTGCCGCTTCCCGCGTCTCCGACGCATACGCTTTTGCCTTTAAGATCCGCGATGCCGGCGATTCCAGAGTCCGGGTCGGCTATGATCTGGCACACTTCGGCATAGAGAGCCGCCATAGCGCGAAATCCCTCGACTTTTTCGCCGTTGAACAGGTCAACGCCGCGGTATGCGTAATCCATGACGTCATTTTGTACGATAGCGAGCTCAACTTCGCCTTCAGCGATGAGCTGGATATTCGCTTTGGACGCGCCGGTGGATTGAACGACAACAGGAATGCCGGTTTTTTCCCGCAGAACCTGTCCTACAGCCGAACCAAACGAATAATAGGTGCCGGTATTGCCTCCGGTAGCCATTCGTACTGTCGCCGGAGTCTCCGATGCAGCTTGTTCTCCTTTTTTACAGCCGCAATAGAAAATTCCCGCCGTCAGCGCTGCCGCCAACATAAGTTTTTCTAATTTCATCATATTTCTCCTTGATAAAAAACTGCATACAGTATACGGCAATAGAGCGGATCTGTCAAGGGTCTTCCGCGCCGGCGGTTATTTGAGCATTCAGTTGTTCCTGCACTGCCGTCAAATCGCGGTATATTTCAACCAATTCCGCTTTCCGCTGGTTAGTACCGGTGAGCTCTTTCTGCAAATATTCCATTATGGGCAGCGAATCAGGCCGCTCGGCCTTGTCAAATCTGATATTTTTATACAGCGGAGCGAACATTACCCGCAAGAAATTCTCCGCAAGCTGCACAACGGCGGCGTCCATAAAGTCAAGTTCGGTTCCTTTGCTCAATTTTGTCTGAAATTCGGTCTCATAGGTTTGCGCGTACGTATCGGCGAGCCGGACGGACGCATTATCATTTTGAACAATCACGCTGTCTACCGCTTTCTTTTTATAATTGACCCGCCGTTTTTCTTTTACCGGAAAGCCGGTTATATTTTTGGACGTTCCGATAAACACCGGGTGAATCCCTGAGATAAGCGCCGTATTCCCGTCTATACGCGAGATTTTTATCTGATTAAGATTGACGCCGAATTTCGCGGTAATATCATGGGTAATCACCACAAGTATCTCATCATAATAATAATCGGCTCTCAATCCCAACCCGCTCTCCAGTTTACTCAGCGGCTCTTTTTTTACCAGCGTCTGTTTGAGATTCGTCTGCAGCAGGGCAAGTTCGAGTATTTTCTGAAAGCTTTGCATACTCAGGCGGGCGTTTTCCAGCAGCTTAACCGTGTCATTGAGCGCCTCTATTTCTATTGTTTGTTTTGCCGCGGCGATTTCGGTTTGAAGCTTTTCACGTTCAAGCTGCTTGAGCTTATTTTCCGTTATCAGCCGCTGTGCTTCGGCTTTTTGCGCCCGAATCTCCGCCTTGGCCTCGTCAATTACCGTTCCTTCAACTTTTGCCTTGACAAGATAATTAAAGGACGAGATAACCGGTATCATCAGAACGCAGCTTGCAAGCGCGGTAAGCAGCACGGCTAAACCGGCGCTTTTCTTTGAAACTTTAACGATTGACAGCGCCGTTACCGCGCCGATACACGTCAATCCGCCGGCAATTACCAGTACGGATGTTGCGCTCTGTACCGTCTCAACCATAGTATACCAAAAATTCTCAAACATTTTTTACTCCCGTTGTTCTTAAGGAACGCGTGCGCGTCCCTCTTCGTTCCAAGCCCGCTTTATTTCTTCGCCATTCCATCGTATCATTTCTGCGCCCGCTTTTGGAAGTTCCCCCCAATCGTCTTGAGAAATCTTGAGAAAGAAACCGCTCTCCAAAAGCACAGCGCGCTGAAACCGTCCGCAGCCTTTAGTCCCACGCGGCGCTTTCTTAGTCCCCTATGCCGCCTCCGCGCAAGACGATGAAGACGCTCTAGTCCCCTGTAACGGTTCGGCAGAGGACGAAACAAACGTCATCGTCTCCCGTCCCGCTTTCTTAGTCCTCTGTAACGGTTTGACGCAGGACGAAACAAACGTCATCGTCTTGCGTCATGTTTTCTTAGTCCCCTGTAAAAGCTTGACGCAAGACTAAGAAAGTTCTATAGTCTCCTGTAAAGATTTTATAGTCAACACAGGAGGATATAAACATGGCGAATAACAGCGATTGGCTTCCTTCGCGGGAGCAGGATTTGGTTGATTTGGCGCAAAAGTGGGCGGCGGGGCTGGCGGATTCCGCCAAAATTACCGCGTTCGGCTGGAAACAGGCGGAAGCCGCGGACGCGCTGGCAAAGGTGAGCGCGTTTTTGACGGCGCGGGCGGCTTATGAGGATGTCGATTCAACGGCGAACCGCATGGCGAAGGACGAGACGAAAGACGCGGCAAAAAGCGCGATGCGCGAGTTTGCCAATTCTTCCATCCGCTATAACAAACAGATGACCGATGAAGACAAGCTCGTTTACGGCATCCGCCCGCACGACCACACGGCGACTCCCGCCGGCGAGCCGGCAAGTTTCCCCGAAGCGGAGCCGGATACGTCAATCATCCGGCAGGTTACGATTAACTTTTGGGACAGCGCCACGAAAAAGCGCGGCAAACCCCACGGCGTTCACGGCGCGGAAATCCGCTGGGCGCTCCTTGACCACACGCCGGAGTCGGTAGAGAAATTGACGAATTCGGACTTTGACACGGCAAGCCCGCTCACGCTGAAGTTTGACGAGAGCCAGCGGGGGCAGCGGGTGTATTTCTGTCTGCGCTGGGAAACAAACACCAATTTGAAAGGTCCCTTCGGCGAGATTTATTCGGCGGTTATTCCGTAAGGGGGAAGCCTCCCCCTTGCTCCAGCGCATACACCAAAGGCGGCGTTCCCCAGTCAGGCGGCGGCGGCACCGGCAGCACGGACAACACGCTGATTGCAATACCGAAGGGGAAAAGGCGAGGGGGGGGCTGCCGGCCCTCTTCGCGCAGGAAGGCGGCAGGCGAGGGCACTATCTATTTTCCTTCTTTAGCTGCATATTCATTAAATATTTCTAATAATTCTTTATATATAATATAAATTTCTTCAAGCCCTCGTTTTTTATAATCGTGATCATAACACCGAATATGTAAATTCATAGAACTGTGGCCATAACAAATTGATATTTCCAAATCATCTCCACCTAAAACGAACAAAGAGCTTTTAATAATTATTTCGTTAAAATTTAGCGATATAAGTTTTGAAAAGATTCTGTCGAACATTTCATAGTCTATGGACAATGTTTTAAATATTCTTTCATAAAATTTAAGGTTCATCTCACAATGATTTTCTCCACTATGTGGACGATTAACCATACTAATTTCTCTATGCCATCTTGTTAAATCCCTTTCATTATGATATATGAAATTGATTTCTTTATATTCCAACTTGTCATATTCCATTGAAGATAACCTCCCATTATATTATGGTATCACTTTTTTTGCGTTTTATCAGCAAAAA
>JAITHJ010000062.1 GCA_031280035.1 Spirochaetaceae bacterium
AGATAATTCTTGGCCGCCTCCTTATCCTGCCACGCCGTCCAACACTCGCCGCCGTGCCCCGAATCAATGTTTTTCTGCTGGGTCTCCCTCCAGACCTCATTCCAATCGATGCCGTCCGCTTCCATAATGCACTCCTGTTTTACGATAGTTATTGCCGCGCCGCCGGCGCTTTGTTCATTGACGCAGCGGCTTCGGCGCTTTGAGGAGTTCATCTCCAGAGTTTATTCCGTCATGGAATGATTTACACGAAAAACAGCGCGTTTTTACGCCGGCGCAGGACGGCAAAGAACGATACGCCTTTCAAGGCTGACCGGGCGGATTCATCCGCCCGATAAAGAGGCTACACCGGCGCGCGGGACGTGTCAAGGGTGCGGTGGCGGCGGCGGGATACAGGCTTGAATAACAATAAGACGCATAAACTTCTTGCAAAAGGTACAATTATCCTATAGAATGTTTATGAATCCACCGAAATAAAGGGGATTCGTTCTATTATCTTTACATTATTTTGGAGAAAAACTATGAAAAAACTGGTCGTAAGCGACATTAACGCCTGTATGGTCTGTCTTACCTGCGAAAACGCCTGCGCTCTTGCGTTTTACAAAAATGAAAACATATTTGAACAGGCATTGACAAGTATGCGCGTAGGAGCGAAAGACGGTAACGTCAAGATTTTTACCTGCGTTCAGTGCGGCAAATGCGCCAAAACCTGCGAAGACGGCGCTATTACGCAGAATACAGCCGGCGTTTACATGATAAACAAGGCTAAGTGTAAAAACTGCGGGAAATGCGTGGAGGCCTGCCCCTTTAAGGTGATGGTTCAAGCGAAAAATGCGCCGGCGCCAAGCAAATGTATTGCCTGCGGCATCTGCGTAAAAGCGTGTCCGCAGAATGTTCTTGCAATAAAAACTGACGAAGCGGCCTAAGTCTCGCGGGCGGATAAATACGTAGACAAAGCCTGCTTCGTTTCGGCGGCGGTGGCTTCGCTGAGCGGCGGTTTGTTATTTCAGTTTTTCTTCAAAACGTTCAAGCGCCCGTTCCTCTAAAACCGGCGTACCATCTTTAGAGAATAATCTTCTTTTAAGTTCGGCAAGCTCCTGTTTTGAGAACCGCGTTGAACCCAAAATATGGTTCTCAAATGACGTACACGCCTGCGGAGCAACATGCTTTGTGATATTAAAAAGAACCTGCGCGTAAAGGCGAATCTCTTTCTGTGCATGCGCGCCCATCCTTAGCTCAAGAAAATGAAAAAGATTGTTCAAATCTATCTGCCAGTACAACTCTGTGTAGATTGAAAGCGGAAGATTGATACGGGCAAGTTCACGGGCAAGCCCTTTTTCGATAAGATTTGTATATTCCTTATAAGACTCCCGCTGCCCCTCAATAAGCGTTTCACGAATTGAATTTGATTTTGCGCTGTCAAAAGATTCCGTCATTCGCCCTTGTCTATTATCCTGACTCTGCGGAGAAATATCGTTGTTTTCAGGAACGTAAAAATCATCTTTCATTACAGAATAACGCCCTGAAATTTCATTAAGCCGCGCCGTTCTGTGACGCACCCATTGACGCGCTATAAAAACCGGCATTTTGATATGAAAGGTCAGTACCACTTGTTCAAATGGACTGGTGTGTCTGTTTCTCAGCAGATAATCAATCAGACCGGCGTTTTCTCTGTATGTTTTGGTTCCTTCACCGTAAGAAACTCTTGCTGATTGTACAATACGCTCATCAGTCCCCAAATAATCAACAAGCCTGATAAAGCCCTTATCTAAAACTTTAAATTCTTTGTCTAATATTTCTTCGGCTTCAGCTGAAATACAATGCGCCATAATTTTACCTCCCGTTAATTATAATAATGGCGTGAATATTAGTAAAGAGATAAACCCGACAGCCGTCTTTGCAAAAAACTACCGGTGTCAAAACTATATGCCGTAATAAACTACCGCGCGGCAGAGCCGCGCGGTATTAAACCAGATACAACCAATAAAATCAAAACCGGAAGGTCTGCTAAAATCCTTCCGGTTGAAATGCGATTACATATCTAATTCTTTTTTACCTGTCAGTTTAAAAAACAGCAATAAGGTAATAACCGTAATACACGACAAAATTGTTGATAAGGCTGCCGCCGTTCCATAATTACCGCGCAGAACTTCTGTATAGACTGCGATGGTCATTGTTCTTGTGGCAATTGTGAATAAAAGTATTGACGTGCTTAACTCAGTCAAAATCGAGAGCCAGCTTAATACCGCGCCGGAAATTACACCCGGGAGCATTTCTGGAAGCGTTACATTTGTAAAAGTTTTGAACTGGGAAGCTCCTAAACTCACCGCAGCTTCTTCAGTAGTTATGCTGATTTGATGAAGCGTTGCTGAACTTGAACGTATCGTATAGGGAAGCCTCCGTATTACAAATGATAATACAAGTATAAAAGCCGTTCCGCTTAACATTACCGGTTGTTTATTAAACGCCGTTAAAAGCGCAATACCTAAAATTGATCCGGGAACAATATAGGGAAACATCGTTAATACGTCTAAGATATTCGTAGCAGCGTTAGGCCGTCGTACGGTAACATAAGCGATAAGTACCGCTAGGAAAACTATTATTAAAAGAGCGCTCAAAGCAAGAGTGAATGTATTGATTATTGAATCGCCTACTTTTGAAAACGCCGTAACATAGCTTTGTATTGAATACCCTTTAACAAAAATCTTGCCGCTTGTTTTCAGAAATGATGTATATATAACATAAAGCTGCGGCATAAACGCAAGAATGATATACCCATACACAAAAAGATGAGCAAGAATATTTTTTATGCCTTTTTCTTTTTTTATTTTCATAGGCCGCAATGAACTCATTGTATAAGCTTTTCTTTTGGCAACGAATTTTTGAACAAGAAAAACGGAAGTAGCAAAAATTACAACCATTACGCTTGTTGCCGCCGCAAAACTGTCATCTTCACCCATTTCACTGATAAATTCAGAATAAATCAAAACCGGTATTGTTCTAAATCCTTCTCCTATAAGCATCGGCGTTCCAAAATCAGCAAGAGCGCGCATAAAAACCAAAAGAGATCCGGCAAGTATGGTCGGCAAAATAAGCGGGCCGACAATCTTGAACATTTTTTTAACGCCGGTACATCCCATGCTTTCCGCTGCTTCTATCAAAGAGGAATCAACGGTTTTTAACGCGCCGGAAACATACATATAGATTAAAGGACAAAGCTGAAGCGTAAGAACCAATAGAATACCGCTAAACCCGTAAATATCAGGCGTTTGTATTCCAAAAACATTTTTAAAAAATGTCGTAATAACGCCGCTTCTTCCCAAAAGCAAAATCCACGCATACGCGCCGATAAACGGCGCGCTTACCGATGAAAGCAGGATAAGAATCTGTATTGTCGGCGCAAATTTTATTTTTACGGTATTCAATATGTATGCAAGAGGAACGGAAAGTAAAATCGCGCAAATTGTAGTACTGACAGTAACCATTATGCTGTTTACAACGGTACCATAATAAAATTTGCTTGAAAAAAATTTCTTAAAGGCAGCAAGGGTAAAATCCCCCTGCGGCGACAACACGCTTTTTATGAGCATTGAAATCAGAGGATACAAAAGAAACAATGCGTAAAGAACAAGCGCCCCAAA
This sequence comes from Spirochaetaceae bacterium, assembly GCA_031280035.1. Classification (GTDB taxonomy): domain Bacteria; phylum Spirochaetota; class Spirochaetia; order Treponematales; family Breznakiellaceae; genus JAIRPU01. The sequence goes on from JAITHJ010000062.1 coordinate 3,639, forward strand.
TGTAACTACGGTCCACATGTCTTTTTTTTGTTTTTCAAGGCCTGCTGATTTCATAAAGCGCCTCCATAGGACAGATTTTTGTCTCCATTTTTATCAAAAATATTAAGTCTTGATCCGTCAATTTTTAATGAGACATTCATACCGGCTTCATAACTTGCTTCTTCAGTTGAGCGTTCTATAACTTCAATATCCTGCCCATTTTCAATGGTTATAAAATAATGCGTGTTAAGTCCTAGAAATACGCTGTGCTTTATGGTTCCTTTAATTCCTGTGTTGTCCTTACTTATGATAAATTCTTCGGGGCGGACAGAAATTTTAACGTCGCATTCAGAAGGTGAAGATGCTTTTACTTCGATAGTATAAGCGCCTATATTCAATTTTGAACCATTTAACTTGGCGGTAAGAATGTTTGTTCGTCCTATGAAAGTAGCGACAAATAAATTCGCCGGTTTTTGATAGGTATCCTGCGGTTTTCCGACCTGTTGTATCACGCCCTTATTCATGATGGCAATCCTGTCAGAAACAGCCATTGCTTCTTCCTGATCATGCGTTACATAAACAGTAGTAATGCCGAATTTCCTTTGAATACTCTTGATAGCGTTACGCATATCAACCCTAAGCTTTGCGTCAAGATTGGAAAGCGGCTCATCCATTAACAGAACGTCAGGTTCTATAACAATGGCGCGGGCAAGCGCAACCCTCTGCTGTTGGCCGCCGGAAAGATTCTGCGGCATACGGTCTTTATATTCCTCTATTTGAACCGTTTTAAGAATTTCCGAAACCCTTTTTTCTACCCCTGATTTTTCAACTTTGCGATTTGTAAGACCAAAGGCTACATTTTTTGTTACGTTCATGTGCGGAAAAATTGCATAATTCTGAAATACCATTCCAATATTTCTGTCTTGTACCGCAAGACTGTTAATCAATTTGTCATTGAAATATATCTGACCGCCTTCAATGGAGTTAAACCCCGCAACCATTCTTAGAAGTGTGGTCTTTCCACAACCTGAAGGACCAAGCAACGTAAAAAATTCCCCTTCCTTAATATCTAAGGATAAACTGGGAATTACAACATTATCACCGTATTTTTTAATAATATTTTTAAAACTAATACCGACACTCATTTTACGTTTCCTTTCCGAATTTTATTCGGTAATGCGGACGCATATAAGCATCCGCAAAGTTAATATACGCGGCTATTTATTTACCTGCGTAAAAATCGTCTTGTACTGCTCTATGATTTCATTTTTATGCTGCTGAATATATTCATCATCCTCAGCTAAAAGATTGATTTCTCCGAGACTCTTCATATAGGAACCAAGTTCCGCATCAGGGCGTACCGGCCTAACCGTAAGTTTTGTCCCAATAATATCCTGCGCTTTTTTTGACTGAATAAAATCGATAAATTTTTTCGCGTTTTCTACATTTTTCGCGCCTTTAACGATAGCCGCTCCGGGAGCGGTATATACAACGCCTTCTTTCATATAGACAATCTCTACTGGAGCGCCGTCACGGACATAAGCTGCTGAAGGATCTTCGTAAGTTACGCCGACCGTATATTCACCATCAGCCACGCCTTTATGTACTGCTGAAGAAGAATTTAAGATTTTACCGTTAAGCTGGGTAAGCAATTCTTTTACAAAATCCCATCCCTTAGGATCTGTGTAATTCCCGCCGACAGCAAGCAGCATATTTGTCAAATGCGCAAAGGCTGAAGATGAGTTGGAAGGATCCCCCATTGAAATTTTTCCTTTTAGTCCGGGATCAAGTAAATCGCCATAACCTTCAACTTTTATATCTCCAATAAGATTAGTATTTACGAGTAAAACGCTGCCGTCAAGACAATATGAAGAAACTTTCTTGGATAGATTTTGATACGCCGGCAAAATATTCGTATCTTCAGGCGATACGTACTCTTCCAGTAAATCGGCGTTGCTCAGATAAACGGCGCGGGAACCGCCCCACAGAACATCGGCGTTTGGACTGGCTTTTTCGGCTTCCAAACGTTTGAAAATTTCACCGGTTCCGGCCGAAATAATATCGATCTTTACACCAGTTTCCTTCGCAAAAACATCGGCAATATTGGTAACCAAATCTTCAGTATTCGGCGAATAAATTACCAATTTCTCGGTTTTCGAACTACACCCTGCCGCAACGGCAAGCGCCGCCGCCATAAACAATAAAATCTTTTTCATAAACCTTCTCCTATAAAATATTTATATTATCCGTTATTAGCGGTAAATATCGCTTTGTATTTGTCTAAAATCTCGTTTCTGTGTTCTCCGATGTAATCATAATCTGGATGCAGCGTGTTTATTTCGCTCATCGGTTTCATATAACCGCCCAACTGAGCGTCCTCACGTATCGGCCTTGTAGCGGTCTTGGTTCCATAAATATCCTGCCCTTGTTTGCTTGTAACAAAATCAATAAACTTTCGGGCGTTTTCCAGATGTTTCGCGCCCTTTACAACACCCATTGCGGATGTATTAAAAACAACGCCTTCTTTCATATAAACGACTTCTACCGGAGCGCCGCTCTTGAAGTACGTTACGGAAGGATCTTCATACGTTACCGCAACGGCGTATTCGCCGTCAGCGACGCTTTTATGCACGGCTCCGGATGAACTGCCAATTTTGCCTCCGTTTATTGCAAGCAATTCGCGTACATAATCCCATCCGGCGGGCGAATCAATAGCGCCTCCTCCCATCGCCATCAGCATATTGATAAGATGCGCAAACGCCGAACCCGAAGCCGACGGATCGCCCATTATTATATTACCCTTCAATTCAGAATTCAAAAGGCTTGCGTAGCCGTCTATTTTAATATCGCCTATGCGGTTCTTGTTTACAAGCAAAACGCTCCCGTCTAGGCAGTATATTGTTACTTTGCCGGCGATGTTTCTGTATTCCGGCAGCAAATCATCGTTATACTGGGAAACGTACTCGTCAAATAAATCCAAATTGTCTTTGTAAATGGAATCTACTCCTCCCCATGACACATCCGCGTAGGGGTTGTTCCTCTCTGATTTAATACGCTTAAATACCTCGCCGGTAACCGCGGAAATCATCTCGACTTTTATGCCGGTCTCCGCTTCAAACCCTCCCACAATCTCCCTAACTTGTTCTTCGCTGTTCGAAGAATATATTACCACACTATTCTTTGGCTTTGATTCGCACGCCAAGATTACGATGGGCAACATAGAGAAAAACAAAATCTTTCGCATAAACTTCCTCCTGAAATTTTTATTCTAAGAGTATAAACGCCGCAGTATTATTTTGTCAATCATGGCGCGCCCGCAACAGACGCGCTATGAGGAACGCCGGCGTGTTCCATGAAGTATGCCGTTATCGTCTTGACATTAAGCTGTTTTTATGCTGATAATGATGCTCAAGGTGAAATTATGAAAAAAATTTTTTTTGTGTGTTGCGCATGTTTATGCGCTTTGGCGTCCTCCTGTAAAAAAGGCGGACAGGAAAATTCCGAAAACGCGGCTTTAGTTATCGGCGGTATTTTCCCGCTTTCCGGGCCGACGGCGGTGTACGGCATAGAAGCGAAAAATGGCATCGAATTAGCGCTGGATGAAATTAACGCGGCGGACGGGATTAACGGCAGACAGGTTGTTTTGATTTCAGAAGATGATGAAGGCGATCCTGAAAAGACGGTGAACGTCTACAAAAAACTCACTACAAAGGATAAGACCGGAATAATAATAGGCTCGCTTACTTCAGGGTGCACCCAAGCGATAGCGTCTTTATGCCAGGCTCAAAAGGTACTCTTGCTTGCTCCTGCAGCGACATTGGAATCCATAACCGATGCCGGAGACTTTGTATTCCGCGCGTGTTTTATAGACTCATTTCAGGGAACCGTTGGAGGTATCTTTGCGTCTTCATCGCTTAATGCAAAAAAAGCGGCGGTGCTCTACGATAATACAAATGATTATTCTACAGAACTTATGAGTAATTTTATTGAAGCGTTCCAGGAGCAGGGTGGAACAATTATATCTCAGGAATCCTATATTAAAGGCGATGTTGATTTTAGCGCCCAGCTTACAAAAATTAAAAATTCAAATCCTGATGCGGTTTATATTCCGGACTACTACTCAACCGTAGCGCTGATAGCAAAGCAACTCCGCGCTCAGGGCATTGCGGTACCGATTATAGGCGCGGACGGCTGGGACGGTCTTACGTCAAAAGCCGGCGATGAAGTAACAAACGGATTTTATTCAAACCATTATTCCTCCGATTCTTCCGAACCCAAAGTTATCAATTTTGTAAAATCATATCAGGAAAAATTCAATTCGATTCCGGTTTCGTTTGCCGCTTTAGGCTACGACAGTTTGTATATGCTCAAGGACGCGATTGAAAGAGCCGGTTCCACAGATCCAAAAGCGATACGGGACGAACTTGCTAAAACGGATGGAGATTATGTTACCGGCACTATCAAATTTGACGATCACAGAAATCCCATAAAGGCGGCTGTAATGCTGGAGATAGTCAGAGACGGCGAAAATCTTACGACGGTTTACAAAACGACTGTCCAGCCGTAGCGGAGATTTTAACACGTTTTGGAAATAAACGTAGTTTTTCTGCAGCAGATTATTAACGGCGTATCTCTAGGCAGCATATACGCGCTTATCGCACTGGGTTATACAATGGTTTACGGCATAGTTATGCTGATAAACTTCGCCCACGGCGATATTCTTATGGTTGGAGCATACGCCGGTTATTTTGTACTAAAATGGCTTGGCGTATCACCGCTGTCTTTAACGCTCGCCTTTATTTTTGCCATGGCGCTGTGCGGCGTTTTGGGCGTTATTATAGAACGTTTTGCATACAGGCCGCTGCGCGGCGCTCCTCGGCTCAATTCGCTTATAACAGCAATCGCCGTTTCGCTTATTCTTCAGAATGGGGCGCGTGTGATTTGGTTTATAGGTCCTGATCCGCGCCAGTTTCCGCAGCCTGAAATACGCGCTATTTCATGTGGCGGTTTTTCAGTTTCCAATATACAGATCATAGTAATACTGCTTTCTTCAATTCTTATGCTTGCCCTTAATTATATAGTGAATTATACGAAACAAGGTAAAGCAATGCGGGCGGTCTCTTATGATATGCAGGCGGCAAGTCTTATGGGAATTCCGGTCAACAGCACAATTTCGTTTACATTTGCCATAGGCTCTGTTTTAGCAGCGGCGGGCGGCATTTTGTTTGCCTGCGCATATCCTCAGGTTTCTCCGACAATGGGAACAATGCCGGGCATTAAAGCCTTTGTCGCCGCGGTACTAGGCGGCATTGGATCTATTCCTGGGGCTATGCTTGGCGGCTTAATACTTGGCGTATTAGAGACAATGACAAAAGGCTTTATTTCTTCTCAATACGCCGATGCAATTTCTTTTTCCGCGCTCATCATTATCCTGCTGGTTAAACCAACGGGTATTCTTGGCAAGCCGGTCAGGGTCAAGGTGTAACGATGAAAATTCGCTTAAGCAGCATATTTATACCGGGTGTTCTTGCATTGTCGGTGATGTTTATTCCATTTTTTCTGATCAGATTTGAAGTGATAGACGATTATGCCGCGCGAATTTTGACTTTAGGCGCGGTAAACGCCGTCATGGCTGTCAGCGTTAATGTAATAACAGGCATTACCGGTCAGCTTTCAATAGGACAGGCCGGTTTTATGGCTATAGGAGCATACTCTTGTGTGTTTTTCACGTTGGATTTGGGAATTCCGATACCGCTCAGCGTACTTTTAGCTTCTGTTGTAACCGCCGCTGCTGGTTTTTTCATTGGATTTCCAACACTAAAACTTTCCGGCGACTATCTTGCCATAGTTACGCTTGGATTCGGTGAAATAATAAGGGTTATACTTATTAACCTAAAACAGATTACAGGAGGCGCTAACGGAAGAACATTTGTTACTCCTCTGGCAACGCGTCCTGATTTTACCTTTTTAACGGCCATTACATCTCTAGTAATCATTATAATCCTTTTGCAGAATTTTATGCGCTCTACATTTGGAAGGGCAATTCTTGCGGTACGAGAAGATGAAATAGCTGCGTGTTCAAACGGCATAGGGGTATTCCGTTATAAGATGACGGGCTTTATCATTGCGTCTTTTATCGCGGGTATAGGCGGCTGTCTTTACGCGATGGTTAATTATCTGGTTAAAGCCGATATTGCGTCTTTCAACAAAAGCATAGATTATCTTATTTTCGTAGTGTTAGGCGGTATGGGATCAATTACCGGTTCAGTGCTGGCTGCGTACGTACTGACCTATTTTCAGGAAATGCTGCGGTTTTTGCAAGAATACCGGCTTCTTATATACCCGCTTCTGCTGATATTTGTAATGCTTTTCCGGCCTCAGGGGCTTTTGGGAATGAGAGAGCTTTCATTTTTGGGATTTTACAGAAGGATTTCTTCATTCATTCGCCGTAAGTCTCAAAGGAATGAAAACCGCAATGAATAATTTACTGCTTAGAGTACGTGAAATTTCAATTGCGTTCGGCGGACTTCAGGTTGTAAGCAATTTTTCCTGCGACATTTACCGGGGTGAACTCGTCGGCCTTATTGGGCCTAACGGCGCGGGTAAAACTACGGTGTTTAATATTCTTTCCGGTATTTACGCTCCGTCTTCCGGCGGAATCGAATTTTGGGATAACGCCGGTAAAGTTTATGCCGCAGACAGGCTCAGTCCTGACAAGCTCAATCGCGCCGGCATTGCGCGTACTTTTCAAAACATCCGTCTTTTTAATAATCTCACTGTAGAAGACAATATACGAATCGCGCTGCATAAAATAAGGCGTGAAAATCCGCTTGATGTGCTGTTTCGTCTTCCGCGTTTTCGTACAGGAGAACAAAGTATGACGGACAGAACATACGAGTTACTTGAGCTTTTCAAGATCAGCCATAAGCGGCATACATTCGCGCGCAATCTTCCCTATGGAGAGCAGCGTAAACTTGAAATTGCGCGCGCGCTGGCGGCAAATCCGGCGTTGCTTCTGCTTGACGAGCCCGCAGCCGGAATGAATCCTCAAGAAACTGCCGAACTTATGACGCTGATAGCGTTTATACGCAAGAAATTTAATCTAACGATTCTCTTGATCGAACATGATATGCATCTTGTGATGGGTATATGCGAGAGGCTTATCGTACTGGATTATGGCCGTATAATTGCTGCAGGGCTTCCGGCTGAAATTCGCAAAGATCCGGCCGTGATAAAAGCGTATTTGGGAGAAGAGGCGGTTCGGCATGGCTGAGATAGTACTGAGCGTCTCCGGATTAACCGTTCATTACGGAACACTAGCGGTACTCCGCACTATTTCATTCGAGGTTTTCAAAGGAGAGATCATCAGTCTGATTGGCTCAAACGGTGCGGGTAAGACAACAACATTACACGCTATTTCTAATATCATAAAAAAAACTGCCGGCAAGATAATTTTTGACAACAAGGACATATCTTCTGTTTCGCCGGACGTTATTGTGCGTTCCGGCCTTGTTCAAGTTCCTGAAGGCAGGCGGATTTTCGCCAATCTTTCCGTAAAAGACAATCTTGAACTAGGCGCTTATTCACGGCGTGACTATGCCGGTATTCATCATGATATGGAAATGGTCTGTGATATATTTCCGCGCCTTAAAGAAAGACTGCATCAAATATCGGGAACGCTTTCCGGAGGGGAACAGCAGATGCTTGCAATGGGCAGAGCGTTGATGGCATCCCCGCATCTTTTACTGCTTGATGAACCTTCAATGGGGCTTGCGCCTATACTCGTGGACGAAATTTTTGCCGTGATAAAACGGATAAACGAGGCTGGAACAACAATATTACTCGTTGAGCAGAACGCTTACAAAGCTTTAGGCATTGCTCTGCGCGGTTATGTTTTAGAAACAGGACAGATAATAAAAAGCGGGGCTGCAACCGCCTTGATGCAGGACAGCATCGTAAAAGACGCTTATCTTGGCGGTGTTTAACTACAGACTTTCAATTGCTTTTTGTGTAAGTTCATCGCAGCGTTCATTTAAAAAATTACCGCTGTGGCCTTTTACCCATTGCCAGTTTATCTTGAACGCAGAAGCCAAAACGTCAAGGGTACGCCAAAGATCGTCGTTTTTCACAGGTTTATTTGATGAGGTGCGCCAATTTTTTATTTTCCAGCCGGAAATCCATTCCGTTATGCCTTTTTTTACATACTGCGAATCGGTATATACGCTTAACATTGCCGGTTCCGCTTCGTTAATCGTGCCAAGTGCGGTAAGAGCTTTAATGACGGCAATCAATTCCATGCGGTTATTGGTGGTATAATTCTCAGATCCGTTTTTTTCAATGAGTATTTGTTCAGCCGCAGACTGTTCTCTTTTGCAGATTATGAACGCCCAACCGCCAGGACCAGGGTTGCCGTGGCAGCCGCCGTCCGTCCAAATTTCTATATTGCTCAACGGACTATATCCAAAGACGACTTCATGCTGGCAAATTTTTCATTCAGGTCTGATTCAGCCGGATTTTCCATAACTATATACAGCGTCCAGCGGACATCGTCATCGGGAAAACCAGCCGGAATAACCGCGCCTATTGAACCACTGTTGTCTTTTTGTGAAACTGCAGGACGCCCGTTAAACGGGAATTTCTGCCTAATTAAATCTTCCCATTCATCACGATATTCTTTTCCCAGACGAGGATCGGGTTTGAAATTTTTTGTAAGAATGATATAGTCATCGCCGCGGTTATTCCGGTTAACGATTACCTTAGTGATACCCAGTTCAATTTTGTCATGCAATTTATAATAGGCCGGCAGTACAAACAATTCTGAAATATCCGTCCACTGAAAAACTTCCTTTCCGGCGCTGAGTGAAATATCAGGCAGTGAAAAATTAAGCTTTCCGGTTTCTTTATCCAATGACAGCTTGAATTTAGCAAGAAATTCGGGAATATATTTTTCAAGAGGAAGAAAAGAATTCCATTCTTCAACAGTCGCTGAATATGCACAATGTACATGATCGCAGATTTTTTCCATATCCCATTTATACATGAAAAGATCATTTGAATGCTGCGTTGTCGCTATAACGGCCGGGCCGTCGGGTAAAGGCAATATGTACAAAATCATTACGCTGTCTTCAAAATTAATAAGCCAGTGAGCCGTAATCCATGTTCTTCCAAGACTGTCCTTGTAAGTACCGGCGGCCAGCGGGCTGCCGTATGAAAGAATCCGGTATTTATCGCCGCGCCAAAGCGTACGTTCCGTGCGTAAATTTTGCAGAATTGTATCCATGATATAGCGCGGATCGGCGTATATTTCGGCGAGCGGTTTTGATTTCGGTTTATTTATCTTAAAGAATTTGAATTCGGAAACGCCGGTATAAAAAAGCCGTCCGTCATCAGCAAAATCTACCGACTTTACGTCAAGATGTGAGAGTTTCCAATTGTCATCGTTCCCGTCTATAAAATCGACCTGAGGAAAAATCGACGACATTGTTGCGTTCAAAAGATAGGCGTTATTCGGGCCGGTAAGATACTCAGGTGAGATGTCAAATAATTCGGTCATCGCTTCTTTATAATGTTTCTTATAAGATCCAACTATCTGATTCTGAACAAGTTTATACTGCGCAGGAAGCGGAATCTCGATTTCAAATATTTTTGTAAGTTTCTCCGTCAGTATAAAATGTTGGTATGACGGTTTGATTCTGTAATTAAGCGGGGCTTGCCTGTAACTGAGTACTTCCGATGCGGGAGTTGAATAAAGAATATTGTCTCTAAGGCTTGTAACAACGCCGATAACAGCGCCCTGAGGCGTTACAAGCGGGCCGCCCGAATTTCCAGGATTTCCATCGGCGGAGGATTTTAGAAGATTCCATCTGCCCGATTCAGATTCAGGAACTGTTCCTAAAACGAGGCCGTTACGGACTATTATGCCTTCACCTAGAGCGTTGCCTATACTCAGGACAGGATCATTTATATCAAAGTCTTTTTTGAAAGTAAAATATTCTTCAAACCGCTGGTCTTTTACCGTAAAAAATAAAAAATCCCTTTCATTATTGCCGCCCGTAATTTGATCAACTTCAAAAACATCGCCGTTTGAATTACGAATATAGTACTTAGGATAAACCATACTTTCATTTCCAAGATTTATAACATGGAATGCGGTTACCAATTCAGTGGGCGACACGGCAAATGCAGTGCCTATTGAATAGTATTTATCTGAACGTATAGCATAAGGGACCATATCCCAGTCAAGCGGTTTTTCATATACTATTTGATTATTTTCTGATTTTTCTATGACAACTTCAAATACAGCGTTTGAAACAAGCTTTCGTACTTTTGCCGAAAGCTTACCGCTTTCAGGCGATCCGGACTGGAAAACAGCGCAGGAAAAAAAAAATTGTCCGCATAGATATACAATAAGAGCGGACAATAATTTAATTTGTTTACACATAAATTGTATACTACCATGAAAATGGCGGCTGCGTCAAGCGGAGCGAAAATAGCTCCTTGACATTTTTAACCTGATATAGAAATCTATTTGCAGAGTCTGCCCCAAAACTCATGCGCGGCAGCGCGTCCCTTTGGAGTATTCATCGTGTTGAGTAGATTATGAAAAAATATATCGTCATCGTCTTTTTTATTTTTCTGCCTGCTTGGTGCATGGCGGAGGAAAATGATTTGAAAAGGCTTTTTTCGTTAAATATTAAATACCTTATAACCGGTTTAAAAAATTCAGGCGGCGGAATTGGAGTGCATTACGAACGGCTGTTCTTTCAATATGTCTCGCTCAAAGGCGGACTTGGTCACATGGTATTTAAGACAAGTCTTGACGGCGTGGGCTGCACATCGATAAATCTGTCGCTCTTTCTTCATGTGTATCCGTTTGGAGAGGGTTTAAACAAATGGTATTTTGGTCTGGGGAACGGTACAGATTTTATGAGCTATTTTGGCAGCGCTCCTCTGCCTGAAACTGGAAAAGATACCGTCATTTACCTAACGCCGTGCACCGGATACAAACTGTTTTGTTTTAAGTATATTATCTGTGATTTTAATATTGGTTATAGATTCAATATTGCAAACTCAAATAACTATTATACCATTAAGGAGTATTTGAATCCGGGCGTGCAATTCAATGTGAGCGTAAATATATTGCTGTCTAAAATATGGTGAAAAGCGCGTTCTCCTAAAGTTGTTTTAATTCCATCCGGTATGTCCGCGCCGATCTCTTGAAAAAAAAAGAATAGCGGCGTATAATCAGCAATCCTACCTAAATTCATTGATAAGGAATATATTATGGCTGAGAAAAAAATGGTTATGATTGACGGCAATACGGCCGCGGGGCAGATTGCCCATGCTTTAAGCGAGGTAATCGCTATTTATCCGATTACGCCGTCCAGCCCGATGGGAGAGGTTTCTGACGAACTCTCTGCGCAGGGCCGGAAGAATCTGTGGGGGACTATCCCGCAGGTTGTAGAAATGCAGAGCGAGGCGGGTGCCGCAGGTGCGGTGCATGGAGCGCTCACAACAGGAGCGCTCTCGACGACTTTTACTGCGTCTCAGGGCTTGCTCCTCATGATACCCAATATGTACAAAATCGCCGGCGAGCTGACCTCGACGGTGTTTCATATTGCGGCGCGGGCGCTGGCGACCTCGTCCCTCTCGATTTTCGGCGACCATCAGGACGTGATGGCCTGCCGTCAGACCGGCTGGGCGATGCTCTCCTCAAACAGCGTTCAGGAAGTAAT
>JAITHJ010000074.1 GCA_031280035.1 Spirochaetaceae bacterium
CAACTGACCACTGAATGAGCCATTAACCGCGGGATACGTCCCGCGATTGGGGGCGGCCTCGTAGAGGCGGCTTATATAAGACGGCGGGAAAGACCGCAGAAGGAAGGTTTATGATGAAAGTAAGAAATTTATGTGGAGCGATGGTAGTGTTCGTGGTATTTGGGTTACTGTTTTTTTCGTGCAACCATGATAACAACTCGAAGCCTGACCCGCTGTCCTCTTCCGCCTCGCTGGAAGAGGCGCGCGCCAAGTGTAACGAAATCATTTCATATTGCAACAGCCATTCAACAGAGACTAATAAACTTATACGTACCAGCACGGAAGAACTCTTAGTAGAATTGAACGGTATGAGCGATTGGGAGGTTTCTGGTATTATGTTTCAGCCTATCACTATTAAAGCGATAAACCTGAGTATTTCATATTTTAGATTGAAGAAGTGAGGGCGAAGTTTCAAGAGGACTTCCCCTCGTCTTCAAAAGACCTTATAATGCGCTATGAAGACAATCTATCTTGGAATGCGCGGAGACATCGTTCATCCGGGCATTATAAACATCATCCGTGAGGGCGCGCGCCGCGGCGAACTGCTGGTTGGCTTGCTGACCGACAAAGCGATTGTCGCCCACAAGCGGCTGCCCTACCTCAGCTATGAACAACGGCATGAAGTAATCGAGAATATCAAAGGAGTCGCCCGTATCGTGCCGCAGGAAGACTGGAGTTATGTGCCGAACCTCCGCCGTTACAAGCCCGATGCGATAATACACGGTGATGACTGGCAAAGCGGCCCCCTCAAGCGTGAGCGCGAGGATGTGTTTGCCGCGATGGCGGAACTCGGAGGCGAGGTAATCGAAGTTCCCTACACGCAGGGAGTAAGCTCCAAAATCGTGTACGAAGCGATACGCTCTATCGGAACAACGCCGGATGTTCGTCTTAAAACGCTGCGCCGCCTTATCGATGCAAAGCCTGTCGTGCGCATTATCGAAGCGCATTCGGGGCTTTCCGGCCTCATCGCCGAACAGTGCGAGACGCTCAAGGATGACGGTCTGCGCACGTTTGACGGAATGTGGGCGTCAAGCCTTACCGACTCGACAAGTAAGGGCAAGCCGGACATCGAAGCCGTTGACCTTACCACACGCCTGCAAAGCCTAACCGATATACTTGAATGCACGACCAAGCCCATCATCTTTGACGGCGATACGGGCGGACGCAGCGAACACTTTGTATTTACCGTGCGGACGCTGGAACGTAACGGCGTTTCTGCGGTCATTGTTGAGGATAAGACCGGCCTTAAACAAAACTCGCTCTTTGGAACGGAGGTAACGCAGGAGCTTGCCCCAATCACGGACTTTTGCGAAAAGCTTGCGGCGGGTAAACGCGCGCAGGTTACCAATGAGTTTATGATTATCGCGCGGCTCGAAAGCCTTATCGCAGGCCTCCCTGTAGAGGACGCGCTTGCCCGCGCGCGCGCGTATACGGAGGCCGGAGCGGACGGCGTGATGATTCACAGCAAGGAAAAGAGCGGGGACGATATTCGCGCGTTTTGCACGGCGTTCCGCGCGGAGTTTCCCGCGCACCCTATCGTGCTGGTGCCAACGACCTACAATCAGTTTACGGAAATAGAGCTTGCCGCATGGGGCGCGAATATCATTATCTATGCGAATCACCTGCTGCGCGCATCATATCCGGCTATGATGTCCGCTGCGCGCACGATACTGGAACATGAACGCGCCCTTGAAGCGGATAAACTGTGTATGCCGATAAAAGAAATACTGAGCCTGATTCAAACGCCGTAAGGCTTTCGGCTGGTAAGCGCGGTTTTGTCCGCAGTTAATTCGATGAGCCAATATCAATTGCTATGAACGGAGAAACATCGCCGCCGGATAATTTTCCTGCGCCTATTCTGAGTTTTGCGGCAAAAGTATTGCTGAATTTGACCGCTCCGTTTAGTGAAATATTCCACAGCGTTCTTTCAAGCGGCCTATCGGTCATAGCTTTTAATACGGTCCCTGCGCCGGCGGAAACTGAAAAAAAAGATTGCCCGCCGAATATGGTCAATGATTCTTTTAAACAGTATTGAAACGTAATCATGCCTGCGCCTTTAATCGTGCCGTATTCAATGTTTGATGATGTTTGCGGAAAAAATGTTCTGTCGTATGTGTTCCATGAAAAGTATCTTTCAAGAATTGGATTCTCATGCAGCGTATGCGTTAGTTCCAATCCGGCAAATCCTCTAAAAACAAGACTAAATTGGTTTTGCAGGGGAAATGCTGTGCAAAGGCTCGTAGAAATTAAGTCAAATGTATTTTGGGTATTGTTTGGCGCCGGAAAATAAAGGCTGTTGACTATATGTACGTATGAACCTTTAGACGGCAGTATATACGAGTTTAAGCTGTTGAACGTAATGCCTGCAAAGCCTGCAAACGCGATATTGTTTTTTTCTGAAACAGCCGCGCCTTCCGAAAGAACGGCTTCGCTGTTTAAGTATACAAAACGTACTCCAGAATCAAACGTTGTCTTCTTTACGCTTTGTATGCCTAATTTAAATTCGGTGTCCCATCCTATAGGCTTGTTGTTATTGCCGGAACCAAACAGCGTTGTAATAACGTTGGTTTCATGAATATAAACAGTGTTGGCTAATAAATACAAATTATATTTTAGAGGCTGAAAGAATGTTAGATGCGTAGAAAGCTGGTTATTTATTTCTGTACCAGCGCATAATACCGAGCCATAGCCAAACAGGCCAAAAGAAAAGAGATCCGCTTTAAGCGATAACAGACCGAATGCGTCTGAAATAAAAGTACTGTCATACGAGCCGGTAATTCGAATCGCAGTTTGCTTAATATTAACAGGCGTGAGGAGAAGCTCAAACACGGGGATTCCGCTTCTTGTATCTATTCTTGTTATAACTGATGAATAATTGCCGGTGTTATAAACACTGGTAATAAAAGCGTTTAGATTATCTTCATCAAGGGATTTATCCGCAATAATTCGGGCAAATTGTTTTTCAATAAAGGTTTTATCTCCATGCAAAGCGCCGTTTACGATGAGTCTTTGCGGCGTAATTGCCGGACGTTCGGCGTAATTATTATGCGCGCCGGTCTTCGCTCTGTTATTGAAACCCGTGCCGTAGATTTTTTGTTTAACCGCCAATAGCTGGGAACGCATCTTTTCTTTTTCGCTCTCAGCTTTTGCGTAAATCTCGTTTGACTTTGTAAAATCCAGAATTGAAAACTGTTCAATATCGGGACATATAATCAAATCGGCGTTTTTGTATTGAGCGGAACTCTTTGAAGAAAAATATAATGAAAACAAGTCTTTTATAATATCAATTGAAGAAGCGTTAAGCGTGTCTATATCAGAAAAGAGATCTACGGCGATGATAATGTCGTAGCCCATGTCTTTCACGCGATTGATAGGAAGATTGTCTCTGATACCGCCGTCTGTATAACGGGCGCCGTCTATGGTAAATGCGTCAAATATAAGCGGCAGACTCATGCTTGCGCGAATAGCTTCTGCAATATCTCCTGTTTCTAACAGTTCAAGTTTTGCGTTATTCATATTTACGGCGGCGGCGCGGAACGGAATTGGCAGTTTGTCAAAGCCGGTATACGAAGGTATTTTGGCGGTAAATGTTTTAAAGAGTTTATAGGCGGTTTCGCCCGTTGAAAAGCCTGAATTCGTATTTTCCAAAGAAATATTCAAAGAAACGTCCTCAATCTGAAGCTCGTTTTTATAGGGATAAGGCGGCTTGTCCGCAAAGATTTCAGGCCAGTTAAGGTTGAGCAGCTTTTCTTTTATCATTTCGGGCGTATAGCCGGCGCTGTAAAGCCCTCCGGCTATTGCGCCCGCGCTTACGCCGACCACCATATCGACAGGGATTTCCAGCTCGTCTATAAGCTCAAGAACAGGCAAAAGCGCATAGCCTTTTGCGCCGCCGCCGGATAAAATCAACGCAACGCTTTTCCGGTTTTGAAGCTCCGCTGCCTGTCCTATGCAGGGAGAAATAAAAACAATAAATGCTGAAATAAAACAAACAAGGCGCATTATTACGGCACTATAAGAAAATCAAAGATTAAAATAAGGCGGTTATTCATCTAAAGAGAGCTGCGCGCGAAAGCCGGCTGTTCCATCAGATACTTTGCGTCCTTCAATAAATGTTGCGCCGGAATTGCGCATCGTCCAAAACTCTATTGTATCGCCGCACTTAACTTCACTGACGTAATTTATATCAAAGCGCATTTTAGAAGCATTTTCCAATGTTTTAGGGTCTATTATGTCCTGCACCCATTGTACATAGCGCGCATTGTTTACATGAACGTTAAGATCTATATCGGAGTATAAAACTTTTCGTTCGCTTGTTTTAACAAGATCATCCCGTGAAGATAAACCGGCGGGCATTTCTATCATCGTTTCCGTTTCTCCATTTTGCGGAAGGGTTAGACCGGCTTCACTGGGGCGCAGCGGACGGCGGCTTTTAATATCAACAACAATCCATCCTGCACGGCCTCGCGCTATACGGACGCCTTCCGTTGTTGATATATCGTAATCGCGCATGAAAAAAAGTCTTTCGGACCCGTGCGGCCATGTGCGTATCACAATGTCCTCGTCCAGTATAGGCCGGCGTTCAATCAAAACGGATACCCGCGAGATAAGCCAAACGCGCCCTGACGAGAGCATCACCGTGCGGCCAACGCCAAGTCTTTCGGCGTGTTTTATTGCCAGCTTTTGAAACAAATCAAATACGCTGAACAGCGTAATTTTTCCTGACGGGTCTACGCTGGTAAAGTCTACGTTTACTTTTTCTTCCAGGATATTCATGGTATCGCTTCTCTATTGTTTTTCTTTTCCGCAGCGGCAAAGCAGATTGTAATGGCTATGCCGGCAAAGAAACACAAGACGGTGAGTATCACCGGCATTACGCCGCTGTCCCAGCGCGTTGGAACTATTACAAAGACCGAGCCGGCGATTAGTCCGAAAATTGCGCCGTATGTTTGACAGTGCAGGTATCTCATAAGAAGGCGTACAAGCGCGGCCCCAAAGAAGAGTCCTATGACAATGCCCAGACAAACGGGGACAAGAACAAAGAACGGCGTTTTTATCTGTGAGAAAAAGACCGGCAGTCCAATTCCGCCTGTTATAAATGAAATAATTATGCGGGTAAAATTCGATATGGAATCTATTATAAGCTGATATATACCCATAGCGACCAGTAAAAAAGAACCTGATATGCCCGGTATTATCATGGTAACGGCGGCAATCATTCCCGCTGCAGTCAGGTAAAAGAAAGCGCCGTAATTTATAGTTGAAAGCTGACGGGGGCTTAAATCCTTGTTAAGGAACAGCAGTATCATCAGTATCAGCGTGGCCAGAGCGCATAGAACCGCTGAGAGCGCGGGCCGTTTCTTATTTACCGGATACATTTTTTTATAGATAAGCGGCAGACTGCCTATGATAAGTCCGGTAAAGAACGCTTTTGTTTGGGTTGGATAGTCTTTGAATAAGAATGAAAGAATATTTGAAAATCCAAGTATTCCTATAATTATTCCAATTCCGAGCGGAAGCCAGAACTTCCATTGCGCGAACAACTTCCTTATATTTGGCGTTATGACGGCAAGGATTTTATCATAAATATTAAAAACAACGGCAAGCGTCCCCCCAGAGACGCCCGGAATGACATTTGCTATTCCGATAATCGCGCCGGCGACTAAAAGTTTTACTTTTTCAATCACAAAGACTCCTTTATTTCTATGTTTTTTGCAAATTGAATAGTATCCTGTTTTTACAGGAATTGCAACAGCGCGCGGATTCAACAACGCCGTCTGCGCCGCAGACCGGCGCTGGCAGCTTTAGGGGGTATGGATGGTTCGGTGAAGGCCGTCCACCCGTTCGCATGAAAGGCGGTGCGCCCTTCAACGGAGAACGCCGTTCAAGACTAACGGGGTTTATCGTTCAAGACTGACGAGGTTTGCCGTCCTTCTTGAACGGTAAAACCCGTCCTTATTAGAGAGAAAGCTATTCCTTATTGGAAGAAGAATCACTTCCAACAAGGAATACAAACCTATTCCAACAAGGAATACAAACCTATTCCAATAAGGAATACAAACCTATTCCAACAAGGAATATAAACCTATTCTAATAAGGAATACAAACCTATTCTAATAAGGAATATAAACCTATTCTAACAAGGAATATGAGACGCTTCTAAAGCTCCCGTTTATGACGGGGCGTTCCTCTTGCTGGCGCGCGTCCGGTCTGGTACCGCGTCTCTGATACGCCCGCCGTCCGCCGGCGTTCATGTTCAACGGCAATCCGGCTTCTCTATCCTTCAAAATCAGTTTCCATTGAAGAACCGGTTGGCACGGTATAA
>JAITHJ010000003.1 GCA_031280035.1 Spirochaetaceae bacterium
CAACCCGATAACTGTTAAACATTTTTTATTCATAATATTCTTCTGAAATGTTAATTTTTAATATAATGGTATACGCTCACTTTATTGTCAATAAGGCTTAAGCGGCGGCAAATGTTTTCACACTGTCTGTGGAACACTTGACATTTTATTCATTCTCATACTATGATAAAATTATGATTTTTCCATTAGAAGAACTTATTAAATACGAAAAGAATATGTATGAAATAACATGCGCCGCTTCACGACGGGCATATCAGCTTTCAATGTTAAAAATACAGGAAGCCGATGAACCTGGCGGGAAAGTCGTATCTATTGCAGCACGGCAGGTATTTACTGGTGAAGTTGAATTCAAGATTAATAATAATACAACCGTATCTGGATTGCTTTCCGCTATTAACCAGTAAAAATGCCGGAAAGTCCGGTCTTAATTCTTTTTGGGCCTACTGCCTCAGGTAAAACCGAAATCATTGAACGTCTTTTTACCAACGGACAATTTTGTCAGGCAGAAATTATTTCAGCGGATTCTATGCAGGTTTACCGTGGCATGGATATTGGAACGGCAAAACCGGCGCCTGAATTAAGAGCCGCTGTCCCACACCATCTTATTGATATACGAAATCCAGATGAGCAATTTAACGCAGGCGATTTTGTTCGCTGTGCCAATCAAGCGATTTTTTCTATAACCAATTGCGGGAAACTTCCAGTATTATCCGGCGGTACAGGATTTTACATTAACAATTTTATCTACGGACTTCCTGCCGCACCTCCGTCCGACAATGAGATGAGGGAAAAAATTAAATTTGAGCTTAACACGCGCGGTAGACAGACCTTGTATAAAGAGCTTAACGAATGTGATCCGGTAAGCGCGGCGCGAATACACGAAAATGATGAATACCGGCTGATTCGCGCATTGGAAGTATTCCGCATTTCTGCAAAACCATTGTCATCGTATCAGAGTTTCTCCACTTCAACTATATATCCTAGAAAATCTATATTTATAATTGGATTATATCGTTCGCGTAAAAATATTTACAGCCGCATAAAAAACCGGTGTTCAAAAATGATGCGTTCAGGATTATTTGATGAAGTTAAAACTCTTTATAGTAAGGGATATACTCCGCATAATCCAGGATTAAAAGCAATAGGCTATAAAGAATTTTTTACTAAAACCCAAAATGGAGAATATTACTTATCCGAAAACATAACAGGAATTGAAGAAATAATCGCACAGAATAGCAGACATTATGTAAAACGCCAAATTACCTATTTTAAGCACATAAAAGAAACACAATGGCTAAACTTAGATGAAAGCGAAGAAACAATACAAAAAATCATAGACATAATAAAAACAAAATTGTCCACATTTTTGGAAAAAACAAATGGCATCTGACGCACACGCACATCCATATTATTTAGCCATACAACATCCTAATTGTGAAATAGAACGGAAAAATTTCGGCGGACGCTGTGCGGCAAGTGCTTTTTTCAGAGATGAATTTTTATTCAATGAAAAAATAGCGCAACAAAATGATATGCCCCAAACAACACTTTGTTTTGCGATTCATCCTCAGCTCCCTGCAACAAATATCAGATTACAAAATCAAAAAAATACTCCGAATATACTTGACGAATCAATTTCATTTTTAGAAAAATGCGCAATGAAAAAAAGAATTGATTGCGTAGGAGAAACAGGATTTGATTTATATGATAAGAATTTTAAAAACACAGAAAAAATTCAGGAAGATATTTTTAACAAGCAAATCGATATTGCGCTGGCATATAATTTACCGGTTCTACTTCATATAAGACGCGCTATGCACAAAATATTCACCTATACAAAACAACTTAAGAATTTGCCGGCGGTTGTTTTCCATTCATATTCCGGTTCTCTGGAAGAAGCCATATCAATTCTAAAGCGTGGAATAAACGCCTATTTTTCTTTCAGCATGATTATATCCCGTAATCATAAAAACGCAATGCGCTGTTGTGCAAATCTTGATGCATCAAGACTTCTCATTGAAACGGACGCGCCATATCAAAGCGGCTACGAAGAAAAATATTCATCATATAAAAACATATACAATGTTATCGCTAAAGCCGCAGAGCTTCGTGGAGAAAACATACAAACTGTAGAAAAAGTTACTGATGAAAATTTTTCCGCTGTCTTTCGGAAAAGAGGCGGCATGTGAATACTTTTGCGTGGCATAATTTTTGCACAGCGAAAGAACGCTTCAGAGAATTATGCGCTTCAATATCACAAACTCTTCCTATGCTAAAAAATGAACAACAAAATTTAGTTAATAAACGAGATGCACAGTCTTATATTATTGACACTCCTGTTGTTTATAATACCGCAATAGACAGCATAACAAAAGAAGATACTATCTGCTTGATTCTTGTTGCAGACAATCCGGGACGAAAGGAACAAAGCGCTATGGAACAACGCTATCTTGTTGGGCCTTCAGGGAAAATAGCGGCAAATTTTTTTGAAAAAGAGTTAGGCATTGATTTCAGAAAAAATGTTGTTATACTAAATAAAACGCCTATACATACGCCACGCACAGCGGAACTTCGGATATTAGGCGGCGCTAATTCCCAAATACACGCAGCAATTGTAAGTTCACAAAAACAAATGGCCGCATTGCTTGTCGAATTTTATAATGCACTTAAAGTCCCTATTTGGATTATAGGTTATTCCGAAATGAAAAAAAAAGGGATTTTTGAAGCTTACACTAATGAATTGAAAAATTACGCTATAAAAAATAGTATTGATAAAAATGATGTCTACATATATAGACATTTTTCAATGAATCAATTCACTATAGACTTAAATCATCAAAAATTGCAGAACGAATCAATAAAAAACACGCTTGCAAGAATAGGTACTGTCTATCGTAACCGTATATTAAAGTAGTTGAAGCTATAAATACACAGAATCGTATAAAATTTTATACTAATTAACGTCAATAACTTATGCATGCGGGTGTGATTTTTTATAAACTTCTTTTAATCGAGCCATAGTTGTATGCGTATAGATTTGAGTTGTTGAAAGGCTGCTATGTCCAAGCAATTCCTGTACAATACGGATATCGCAGCCTTTAGACATAAGATGCGTTGCAAAACTATGCCGTAAGCTATGAGGATGTATATTCTTTGAAATACCGCTGCGTTTTGCATATTCGTGAATAATCCAGCGTATCCCTTCAGAAGAAAGAGGAAACCCTTTCCTATTCAAAAACAATAGAGAAATATTCTTGTTTTTTATTTTGGCATTGCGTTCCGCAAGATACGCAAGCAATGCGGAGCGGCCCTCGTCAGAAAAAAATACAGCACGTTCTTTTCCTCCTTTTCCACAAACATGGGCGCTGCAAAAATTTTTTTCAATCTTCTCTAACGTCAGAGAAGCAAGCTCACTTATTCTAAGCCCTGCTGAGTACATCAACATAATAAGCGCTTTATCTCGCGCCTCCCAAAGAATATGTGCCGCTTCCGGTAATTTAGAAAAAGCGGTCATTTCACTTTCAGATAAAAACACAGGAAGTTTTTTGGGCGCTTTTGTATTTTGAATACACTCCGCAGGATTATCAGAACGATAATCAAATCGCACAAGATACCGGAAAAATCCTCTCAATGACGAAAGCGTTCTATTTATACTGACAGCCGCTCTGCCTTCTAAACTCATATCACCTATAAAAAGTTCAAGTGCATTTTTACAGGCGTTTTCAGGAAGTATATTTATGTTTTCACAATACGCAAAAAAATCCGCTAGGTCAGCGCGGTAAGATTTAAGAGTTTTATCCGCCATACCGCGAACAGAACGTAAGTAGCCAAGATACTCTTCGATTACCTTATTTATTTTCATCCGGTATAAGTCCAGCGGCTTTTACAAAACGCCCAATTCTTTCTGTAATCACCGCAACGCCTTGCTGCCAAAAATCTTCATGTCTTATATCAAACCCGGCCTGTACGGCAACATTCTCTGCGCTCATTCGTCCGGTATTCTGCAATAAATCACGATATGCTTTTGCAAAAGATGGTCCTTCAGCCTTTGCGCGAGAATAAAGAGACAATGCAAAAAGTTGTCCAAAAGCATACGGATAATTATAAAATGGCAATGCATAATTATAATAATGCGTTTTAACCGCCCACATATAGGGATGAAGTTCTTTCTCATCTAAGCCATCTCCGTACGTCTTTTTTTGGGCGTTAAGCATTATTTCACAAAGTTCTTCCGGCGTAAGTTCCGCAGTTTTCCGGCGTTCAAATAATTCTTTTTCAAAATAAAATCTTGAAAGAATATCAACAATAACTTGACATGCATCTTTTATGCTTCCTTCAATCAATGTTATACGTTCTTCATCATCACTTTGCTCAAGCGCGCCTTCAAATACAATTGTTTCAGCAAAAATACTTGCGGTCTCAGCAAGCGTCATAGGATATAAACTCTGAAATCGTGGTAGATCCCGGGTAACGGCGCTGTGCCATGCATGTCCGGTTTCATGAGCAACAGTTGTTACAGAATCAAATGAACCCTCAAAATTACAAAGGATACGTGATTCTCCGGCAAGCGGAAAATCAACACAGTATGCGCCGCCAATCTTACCTTCATGTCCTTCTGCGTCAATCCATGATGAATCGAATACTTTACGTGCAAATTCTGCCATGAGAGGATCAAAATCAGAAAAACGAGCCGTAATAAAACTAGTTGCATCTTGCCAATTCCATCGTTTAAAAGATTTATTACCGGTTTGTACCGGCGCAAATAAATCATAAAACGCACATTTTTTAATGCCCAAAAATTTTGCTTTAGCATTGAGATAGGTACGAAAAACTGGCAATGATTTTTCAAGAGTATGTATCAGAGTAAAAAGAGTTTTTTCGCTTATTCTGGATTGAGAACTTGATTTCTGAAAAACACTCTGCCAGCCACGCCGCTTATCAAGACTTATCGCATAACCTTTTATCCCATTAAGCGCAGCAGCAATAGGAATTTCAACGGATTTCCATGCGGCAAGTTCCGCCGTATATGCGCGTTTACGCACAATACGATCTTCACTGTGCGCCAAATCGCGCAACGCGATTACGGTTTTGCGTTCGCCGGTATTGTCATCCCAGATAATGTTTGCCGTAGAAGACATTCCATTATGAAGACGCGCCCATGCGTCCGCGCCGGAACGGGCAAGATCATTCGCTAAATCTTCCATTTCCTCATTCATCTGATATGACGCTTTATCAATAGATTCCTGTATAAAAAATTCATAACGTACTAGCGCTTCATCATTATGAATAAGCCGCAAAATATCTTCCTTGTGTTTTGCAAGGAACGCCCGAAATATAACAATAAGTTTTTTTAATGGTAATTCCAGCATATCAACTTCGTTAATCTGAGCGAGCGCTACGTTATCTCTCGTATTAACCGTATAAATAGCGTTACAATACGATGAAAGATTTTCAGCCGTATTACTTGCCGCTTCAAAGACATGAATGAGTTTGAGTAACCATTCAGATGAAATCGTTGCCGTCTCTGTAAGCAATTTCTCAAAATTCTTGATATGATCTGTCAGTAAACATTTATCCTGTTTATATTGATTCGACTCAAATGAAGGATAAATACTGTGCAAATCCCAATTTGGTAAATGTTGTTTAATCATAAATATTTTCCAAACTTTATTATGCTCTTATACACTATAAAAGTAAATACAGCAAAATTTAAAATCAACTACGGTTGTTTACCCGAACAAAACTAGAAAAACATATCCTGAAACGTTTCAGTTAATTTTCTACCAATGTTGCGAGCGCAGCTCAAACCGCCGCGTGCCACCTGATATCCGTAATGTAAAGATCTTGACTTTGATAAAAAAATATGGTAGGTATTATAGAATTATGACAGAACAGAACAGAACAGAACAGAACAGAACAGAACAGAACAGAACAGAACAGAACAGAACAATTATCTGACCAATCTGAGCTTTGTCAAGCCCCTCAATACGGCCCGCTGGTTTCGATTATTGTGCCGGTTTACAACGCAGAAAAATATCTTGCGCGTTGTTTAGATTCACTTGTTTGTCAGACCCTGCATAACATTGAAATACTCTGCGTGAACGATGGTTCCACAGACAACTCCGGCGCGATTCTTAACAAATACGCCAAAAATGATTCGCGTATTACGGTATTTAATCAAGAAAACCAAGGACCCGGATCTGCACGCAATACGGCGCTGGATAACACGAAGGGCAAGTACATACTGTTTTGCGATGCCGATGATGTGCTTGATACGAATGCAGCTCACGAATGTTTGGTAATTATGGAAAATAATCATGTTGATATAGTTATCTTTAACACAGATATAATTGAAATTGATAGAATTGAACCAGGTAAAAAGAATTTATCAGGCGAATACATTTCTATAGTTCAGCCAAAAAATGAGGGGATGTTAAATCAAAAAGAAAGCTTCGAAATTTCAATCCTTGCAAATTTATGGGGTTACTGTTTTCGTTCTGATTTGATCAACTGTTATAATTTGCGTTTTACTCATTACCATGCGGGTGAGGATGGTATTTTTTTGCATTCATATTTAATGCTTATACAATCCGGGTATGCTCTAAACAAAAAGTTGTACATCTATTATGTTCATAAAGGATCGTTGGCTGATGCAGCGCTGGATAAACATCCATGGTTAAGCCGCTTTGCTCATTTGCCAAGACTATTATTAAACACTTTTAAGTTTGCTGTGAAAAGTAAAAAGCCATTTAAAGAAATTTATGTGTTTTATTGGCTTTTTGTGTGGTTAAGAAGCCGGAAAAGGAAAGTATAAATAATGATGAATAAAAACAATATGTCTTTTAGCCAAAACTTACTGTGGCGGCTTGAACGTACAACAAAAAGAATGGTTGATGTTTTCGGGCTGGGTAATTCAAGTATACATAGATTTTTGGTAAAAACCAAAGCCTTTCTCAAAAAAATCATCCGTCCCACCGAGCTCGACAGTCTTGACATCTGCGTTGCTGAACATTGCAACCTTGGCTGTTATAGCTGCAATCATTTTTCCCAGCTTGCCGAACCTGAATTCGC
>JAITHJ010000017.1 GCA_031280035.1 Spirochaetaceae bacterium
GCGCCGCCTTGTTAAACGCTTCGAATATCTTCTCCGGCTCGCTTATCTTATACGAACCCGGAGTCGTAATGATGATCTTCGAAAACTCAGGCGTTAAAACCCGCGCCATCGCCTCGACATCCTTCCCCGCCGCGCATCCAAAAATCAAAACGCCGCCTTCCCCGTAAAGCCGCTTCCATTCCTTGACGCACAAGCTGATGCTGATCTGGGTATGCGCGCCGTCCACAACAACCTCAGGGGCGCGGGAAATCCGTTCAAAGCGCGCCGGAAGCCGAACGTTCCGTACCCCCTCCCTGATAACGTCCTGCGGAATCCCCGGAAACGCGGCGCGCACGGCAAGCGCGGCGACCGAAGCGTTCAGCGCCTGTACCTCCCCGCACAGCGCGATCTCAAGATCAACCGGGCCGGGAAAGAAATCCCCCGTCTTTGCCGCAAGCGTCCACGCGCAGCCGTCCTTATTGCAACGCAGGGCCTCCATCGACGCGACTTCGGGAAAATAAAATAACGGAGCGCGCTTCTCCCGCGCGGTTTTCCTGAAAATATCAAGCGCCGCCGCACCGTCCTTGTGCGCCTGCGTTCCCACAATGACCGGAATTCCCTCCTTTATGATTCCGGCCTTCTCAAACGCAATCTCCTCGATCGTTTCGCCGAGCATATCCGTATGCTCAAGCTCAATCTCCGTAATAATAACCGCGCGGCTCTTACAAATATTCGTCGGATCAAGCCGCCCGCCCATTCCCGTCTCCACCGAAAGCGTCTTGCAGCCGGCCTTCTGCGCGCACAGGAAGTAATACAGCGTCAGAAGTTCAAAAAAAGTCGGCGCGCCGGCGCCTGAGCCGGAGATTTCTTCAAGCGCCTTGTACCATTGTGAACGGGGATTCGTTATCTTCTTCTCAATACTCCGAAGTTCACCGCCCGCGTCCGCGTAAACCGCATCGTCAAAAAACACGCCGTCCTGCGTAATGCGCTCGCGGTATTCAGCAACATGAGGAGACAGGTAGCGCGCCGTACGAAGGCCGCCCGCCGTAAGTATCGCGCTGACAAAAGCCGCCGTCGAGCCTTTCCCCTTCGATCCGGCGATATGAACCGCAGGCGCGCAGTTCTCAGGATGCCCCGCAGCCTCCGCAATAACCCGCATCCGCTCAGGCCTCATACTCGGCGGCTTGACGCCCTGCTCAAGATTTACAAAACGGCCAAGCCAATCGAATACGTCCTTCGGCGTAGTAAACGCTCTTTCACTCATACTCTATCCTCTCCACAACTTTATCCCCCAAAACCGGCGCGCACTCTGATGCACACGGCGCACAGCCGCAGTTTTCGCTTATCTTGCGCCGCCGCGCCGTTTTTGCTATATTTTCCGCAGGGATAGGGTGCGTTCAAACCGATTGTATCAAATATGCGCATTTTTTTATATCGCTTAATTTTGTCTTTGACAAGGAGGATTCACTGATGATTAGATTTTTGCAGAAACTGGGCAAGAGCCTGATGCTTCCCGTCGCCTGTCTGCCGATAGCGGCTATCCTGATGGGCATCGGCTACTGGATTGACCCGTCCGGCTGGGGCGCGAACAATGTGGCGGCGGCTTTTCTTTTAAAAGCGGGCGGCGCGATTATCGATAATATGGCGATTCTGTTCGCTATCGGCGTCGGTATCGGCATGTCAAAAGACGGCGAAGGCACGGCGGCCCTCGCGGCGCTTATCTCCTGGCTGATTATCCAAACGCTGCTCTCGCCAGCGGCTTATACAATGTTCACGCACACCGAGGCTCCTGCGGCGTTTAGCAAGCTGAACAACCAATTCATCGGCATTGTATCAGGCCTTACCGGCGCTTTCTGTTACAATAAATTTCATAAAACGCAGCTGCCCGATGCGCTGTCGTTTTTTAGCGGCAGACACTGCGTCGCCATCGTTACGGCAGGCGCTACGCTTTGTATAACGATGATTCTGGCGTTTCTCTGGCCGATCGTCTATAACGGGCTTGTTACATTCGGCGAAACAATCGTCTCTACAGGCGCGCTCGGAGCGGGCATTTACGGCTTCTTAAACCGCCTGCTCGTCCCTATAGGGCTTCACCACGCGCTGAACAGCGTTTTCTGGTTCGATATTGCGGGAATCAACGATCTTGGAAACTTTTGGAGTGGAGACGGCATCCGCGGAGTTACCGGCCAGTACATGACCGGCTTCTTCCCCGTCATGATGTTCGGCCTTCCTGCGGCATGCCTTGCTATGTACCACACGGCAAAGACGGCGCGTAAGAAAATTGCCGCCGGCCTGCTCCTTTCGGCAGCGCTTTCTTCGTTTTTTGTCGGCATTACCGAGCCTATTGAATTCTCGTTTATGTTTCTCGCTCCGGTTCTTTACGCGGCTCACGCCGTGCTTACCGGTCTGTCGCTTGCCGTATGTACGCTGCTGCCGATTCGTGTGGGATTCAATTTTTCGGGCGGCTTTATCGACTTAATGCTTTGCGCCAAATCGCCTATGGCCGTACATCCTCTATTTATTGTTATTCCGGGCGCCGTATATGCGCTGGCTTATTATGCCGTGTTCAGGTTTATTATTACGAAACTTAACCTTAAAACGCCGGGACGGGAAGAAGAAGACGGTGAAGCTGCGGACGAAGGAAAAACCGCCGCACTGAAAGGCGGCGCGAATTTTACTGAAGTTGCGCAAATCTGCCTTGAAGGACTCGGCGGCAGGGAAAATGTTTCGTCATGCGGCTATTGCGCAACAAGACTTCGCATTGAAATAAAAGATTACACATTCGTTAATGAAAAAAAGATTAAATCATCGGGCGTTTCCGGCGTGATAAGGCCAGATAAAACATCCATACAGATAATCGTCGGGCCAAAAGTTCAATTCGTCTACGATGAACTGAAAAAGCTGATCGACTAACCACAAACGCAGACGGAAAGCTTCCGCCGGTTATACGCCGCAGTATACGGCAACGGCGGATAGCTTCGCGCGGTCATTTATAAAAAAAAGCCGGCAACCCGCGTGAATCCGGCGGCAGTGCGCTTATCTTTGTTCGCTTTCACAACAGCCTTCCGTCCCCGCATTTGAACAAAGCGGCATAATGCCGCAACAACATCTAGACGGAGAGTTTAGTATTCAGTACCTTAAACTTATGAGCGCAAAAAAATCAATCAGAACACGAATGAAGCTTCTATTGAGCGAATTGAATTCCGGTCTTTTTGATAAAGAGGAAAGCGCCGCCCTCGTGTTTCTTGCGTCTCTTTCAGGAGAGAGCGTCTTTCTGCTTGGACCGCCCGGCGTCGCCAAAAGCCTCATTGCACGCCGTCTTGCTTTTTTATGGCGCGCGGCTGGCGTATTTGAATATCTTATGAACCGTTTTAGTACGCCCGATGAAATTTTCGGCCCCGTCTCAATAGCGCGCTTAAAAAATGACGACCGGTATGAACGAAACACCGCAGGATATTTGCCGGAAGCTGATATTGTCTTTCTAGATGAAATATGGAAGGCAGGCCCGGCGATTCAAAATACACTGCTTACCGTCCTAAACGAAAAACGCTTCAAAAACGGTTCCGAAGAAATAACGCTGCCTCTTAAGGCGCTTATTGCCGCATCAAACGGAACACCGCCGCCGGACGAAGGCCTTGAGGCGTTGTGGGACAGATTTCTGGTACGCGTTCAGGTAAAACCAATTCAAAATGACGAATATTTTCTTATGATGATAGACTCGTACGAAGACGCTCTTTGCGATACGGTTGCGGACGAACATAAAATTACCAAAAGCGAATACGCGGCATGGAATGAAGCGGTTAACCGGATTGAAATGAATGAAGACGCGCGGCAGGCGCTGCTTTTTCTTAAAAAGCGTGTTGACAAAGAATGGTATGTATCAGACCGGCGCTGGAAAAAGATCGTGCGGCTGCTGCGTACTGCTGCGTTCTGCAACGGCCGAAGTACGGTAACGCTTATTGATATCATGCTGATACGCCACTGTATATGGAATGAAGAAAGTACGATTGATACGGCAAAGCGCCTTGTTATTGAAACAATACAACAGCATATCATACAAAAAAAAGACGGCGGTGAACACATTATCGGTACGATACGTGATGAATTGCTGCAACTGATAAGCGAAGTACGTGAAGCGACCCGCACAATAGAAGACAGCCGCGTTCGCAACCTTACCTTAGTGCAGGGACAATATTATGCAGCACGGCGCGGCGAACATATCCGCTATATCAAAAACGCCGATTATGTGCTTCTTGAAGACGGCGAACGCGAGACCGCGCTCTACCGCAGACAGCGTTTAGCCCAAGGCTACCTGCGTCATAACACTCACAGACAAAACGCTGCGCTAAACGCTTTTACGATGACGCTGAACGAATGTAACATCGATCTTGAAGCGCATTTTATTTTTGACCGCTGTGCAAAAACAGAGCGTACCGCCGGAGAAGACGCGCTTATCATTGACGGCGAACGCTGGAAACTCGATACGGAAATACACGGCGACTACCGTAAAACGCGGCGCAGAGCGGCAAAAGCGCGTGAACGCATCTGGGATAAAAAATGCGCATGGTATACCGGATGGATACACCGTGCAAAAGACATCTATGCGGCATTTATAAAACATGAAAGCTCAGTACATTCCCGTCATCTTTTTATAGGGAAGGACGACTTAAACGCGCTTTTTACCCTAATACGCGAAACAGAAAACGAACTTGACGTGCTCGAACTGCAAATAGATGAAATTAAACATAGTTATACTAATATCAAAGAGGATTCTGTAATTTTCAATGCGCCGTCTGCCGTTTAACGCCTATATAAATTTCGGTCTTGAAGGAAGCCGTACCGAACGGGAACATTTTGCGTATAATCTTTACGCTTCATTATACAATGGCGTAGATATGCCGGTAAAAAACACGCCGGATATGAACGCCATTCATATTCTGTTAAACAATTCTGATATACGCGAGTGGTGCACACATAATGAAAAACATGCCGAAGAGATAAGTATTGAAATACTTGCATTTATTGACGCCGTCTATAATTACCTTGCGCGCGAGACTCCGCCGTACGAAACTCAGGCCGCATTGTGTAACGAAATTGCCGCGCTTACGCGCCGGACGTTTATTGAAGCATGGCCGGATATTGCGGATTATCTGCAGCAAAGCTATAACGACGCGATCAATACGGCGTTTATCACACGCGAACTTACGAAGGCGGCGGGACGCGGAGCGCAGCGGCAGTTTGTACGGATAAAAATGCATCTTGTCGCGTGCATGCGGCGTCTGCTTGACGCGCAAACGCAGGCTTGGTATGCGCGTGTTTTTGAAACGCGCGCCGGCGCATTTGCACAGGAACTAAGTGAACGCATATATGCGCTTCGCAGCATAAGTAAACGTCTTATACGCGACTGTAACGATCACGGCCGTCTCTGGAACGCGAGTAAAGGCTCGTGGCAGAAAGCAAGTTACGCAGTACTTGAAGAATACGCCCGTTACGCCGAACGTGATCTGAGTCTGCGCGAACTTGCCCGCTCGCTTGGCCGCGCCCGGCTGGACAGCACACGACAAAGCGGGCGTGAAGCTGACGGAACCTATACTTGCAGCGCGAGCAATTTTGAAATTGACGGCGTAAGCTGCGGCGCGGCGCTTAATTATATGCTTCCCCAAGAGGCAGGGCTGCTATGCAAACACGAGCTTGAAACGCTTTTTTATGAAAAATGGCAAATGCACAGACTTCTTGTATTTAATATTACGGCGCAGGATAAAAAGATCCGGCAAGTTTCATCCGGTATAGCCGACACGCCGCGCGAAGAAGAAGGGCCTTTCGTTATTTGCATTGATACGTCAGGTTCGATGCGCGGCGCAGGCGAAAAAACAGCTAAGTCGTTGGTTTTCGCGCTGCTGCGTGAAGTGTTTGACTGCCGCCGGTGCTGTTATCTTATTTCGTTTTCAACAGAGATTGCCGTACTTGAACTAAGCGACATTGCCGCTTCATTTAACGGACTTGCCGATTTTCTTGCCATGAGCTTTTATGGCGGTTCGCGCATTGAAAACGCGCTTGACGAGGCTCTGCGCGCATTGGATACCAACGCCTATCGATCTGCCGATGTGGTAGTGGTATCGGATTTTGTGTTGCCCGATCCTGACACCGCGCTTGCCTCTCGTATTAAAGCGGCACAGGCAAAAGGCACGCTGTTTCATGGCGTTCTTATAGGTTCTTTTACCGATCCCCTTGTCAACTGCGGCGTTTTAGAACTTTTTGATACCGCCCGCGCCTACGATGTTTTTTAGCGGTTCATTCGTTTTTACAAACCAACCGTCAACGCCGGAGATACAATAAATAAAAAATCTCAACAAGGAGACAAAAAAATGGAAAACACAAACAATCAATTCCAGTCGAATGTGGAACCGGCCGCTCATCCGGTAAACAGCGCGGTAGAAGACATCAAAAACCTATTTGGCGAGAAAGACGTTTTCATCAATAAAACAGGCGACCGTCTGTACATCAACAGTCTTGAGGGCCGCAAAAAACTCATGGGAATCGAAACCTACGGCGACGTACCAATGGAAGTTCCGCAAGCCTTCAAAGATGATCCGAACAACAAATGGATTTTCTACAACAAAGACGGCAGTGAAAAAATCGTACCCAAATGGCCGCAGAACGCCAGACTGAACGGCAACAGAATGTCAAGCGAACTCGCGTTTAAAATGCTCTGCTTTAGTCCGTATTACGACATCCAAGAAAACGAATGGATCGTTTACGGCAAAGGCAAACCGGCGCACCGGTTCATTCCCCAGAAATATGAAACGATGGGAGCCCGTAGATGGCGGGACGAGAAAGAACAAAAAGAATATCTTCTCTTCGGAATAAAAGCCAAACAAACGTTTTACGGACTTGACGTTAAAGAATAGGAGAAAATACCCGGCCAGCTTGTCGAATATATAGCAAAGCGGACGGGCATCGAAGCTGATACTACGATAGTGCAAAAAAAACAAGGTGCACAGAACGGGTTCAGGAGAATGGCACAGATTCGCTTTTCGGCCTGAGTTCGAGGGTGAGGTAAAAAGCGGACGGCGGTACATACTTGTTGACGACGTGTTCTCACAGGGCGGCTCGTTAAACGAGCTGCGGGTGTATATAGAAAGGCGCGGCGGCAAGGCGGTTCAAACAATCGCTATGGCGCTTGGAGAACACGGAGATTCGATAGCGCCGGATGCGGAAGGGACAAAAAAACTTCTTGACAAATTCGGCAAAGATAAGATAGATTCGTTTATGGAGGATATAGGATTATATGAAGGACATAGCAACTGCCTCACAGGACCTGAAACCTGCTCGCTTAGACGGGCCGCGTCCCTTGACGCGGCAAGAGATAGAATCTTTGAGGCAAGACAGGAAGGAAGGGCACGAATGGGCGTTGAAGGCCCTGGCCGATGTGGAGCCTCTGCCGTAAGCTCCGGCGCGCAATCAGAATCAGACGCTGAAGACCCGCCGTATCACCGCCATGCGCGCCGGCGCGGACGCGGACGCGGTATCTAATCACAAGGCGAGTCCGAATTCTTGTTTAATCTCCGGCATCAGGCGGAAGGCCGCCGCAAAGCCCCCTTTCGTCCATAACGAATTAACCTTACGATTGTAAGCGGCTCTTTTATCATCCGGCATAGCGTATAAGTCTCTAGCCTTTTGGACGGCGGCATCGTTGTTTATGCCGGAAGTCAGGAATTCGCATTTTGGGCATTGACGCGAATCGCTTGTATAAACGTGAGCGCACACCGGACATATCAGTTGTTTAGGTTTGGGCGGTTCGCGTTTTTTGAGCGCGTCTTTGTATATTTGAGCCAGATGTTCGTCAAAGAACAGGCTGTGGAAAAATCCGGCCAGA
>JAITHJ010000068.1 GCA_031280035.1 Spirochaetaceae bacterium
AGGAGTTTGGGCCGTATCTCAGTCCCAATGTGGCCGTTCACCCTCTCAGGCCGGCTACCTATCATAGCTTTGGTGGGCCATTACCCCGCCAACAGGCTAATAGGACGCGGGCCCATCCTCAGGCGGAACCGAAGCTCCTTTCCTTGTAAAATCAAAATCAAACAAGGTTATTCGGTATTATCCGATATTTCTACCGGCTATCCCCAGCCTAAGGGTAGGTCACCCACGCGTTACTCACCAGTCCGCCGCTCTAGCCGGAAGCAAGCTTCCGGTTACCGCTCGACTTGCATGCTTAAGACGCGCCGCCAGCGTTCGTTCTGAGCCAGGATCAAACTCTCCATGATATATTCTCTAATCTACATCCCATTACTGAGACACAGACCAGATACCACTTTGAGTCCGCCTGAATTTTTCAGACGGAGTAATCAATTCAAACTTACGTCTAACTGATTCTCAATACGCTTGAAACAGGAGGTTTTTGAATCCCTCCTGCCTCATGGCTTGCCTAATCTATAACAGATTAGGACTTTATCTTCCATTCCTTCCCTAAAAACCAAAACTTTTAAGTTTCGGTCAGATGCCAAATATCATACAGAAAACCTAAATTTTCTATCTGCGGGCAACTTTATCAAGATACCCAAATTAGATTTGAGCAGTCTATCAATTTTTGATTTTCTTTGTCAAGTATATTTCTACAAAAAATTCAATTTTTTTTTTAAAAACTACTTAACACTTGTTAAGTATAAAAGATTCGTATAAATATCTTACCGTATTGCTAGAATAATTATATCATAAAATAAAAAGCTACGTAAGCGCCTTATGCGGGTTTTTCCCGAATCAAGCGAGTCTTCGTAAATTTTAACAAAAAGGTCAAATTAAAATTTATTCAATTCACATAAGCCCGTCTATGAATATGCAGCGGCACGCAAAGAAAAATCATCAATCATGATACACTATTGCAACCCATAGAAAAAGCGCGCTAAACTTATGCAATGATTATCGGCATTGATATAGGCAGTACAATTACTAAGGCGGTCTCAATAGAAGACGGCAGCGTAATAAAAAAAATTAAAACGCGCGCCATTGATGCGGTTACTTCTGCAACAGGCGCTTTTGGCAAAATAATTCTTGAAAACAAGATAACTATGAAAGATATTCAGAAAATCGCTATTACAGGGGCCGGCGCGGGAAAAATTAAATCAGACATATTCGGTATACCAACAGAAAAAGTCGATGAATTTACCGCCATTGGCATAGGCGGTATGTTTCAGGCAAAACGCGATAATATTATTATAACCAATATAGGTACAGGCACCGTAATTATTCAAGCAAGCAATAACATAATTTCACATGTCGGCGGGTCCGGCGTAGGCGGCGGTACAATACTCGGCCTTTCAAAAAAACTGCTGCAATCAACAACATTTAACGACATAATGGATATGGCCGATGCAGGTAATCTTAACCAAGTTGATTTGCTTCTTGAAGATATTGTAGATACCGAACTAAGTTTTCTCAGCAAAAAAGCGACCGCCGCCAATTTTGGTAAAATGCTGGACGGTGCAAAAAATGAAGATATTGCGCTTGCCATCATTAATATGGTTTATCAGGTTATAGGAATGTTATCCGTATTTGCCGCGCGCAGTAAAAACATAGAAACAGTTATCGTTACAGGAAGCGGCGGAGATAATCATCTTGGTAAAAAATTTTTGCTTGAAATTTCAAAAATGTACAACATTAACTTTGATTTTCCGGTCAACGCTGAATACACAACTGCTATTGGAGCAGGATTGTTCGCTTATAAAAATAACCGGCAATAAACTTCTTCAAATCAAACCACAGGCAATTCCAATTTTCACCTTAATTTGACAGATGCGGCGTTAAACAAAATGCAAACCAATAGATGCCGCCGTCTTTTAGTACCGTTGGTTTTTTTTTTCGTTTATCTTACTATTTATTAGATTGAATATGATAGGAGATTTTATGTATAAATATGAAACAGAGGGAGTTTGCGCTACCGCAATAAGTTTTGATATTAAAGACGGTAAGATATGCGATGTTAAATTTGAAAATGGCTGCAACGGCAATCTTAAAGCGATTGGAACTTTGGTTGACGGCATGGATGCGCATGAGTGCATCAAAAAACTCAAGGGAATACGATGCGGGTTTCGTGAGACATCTTGCAGCGATCAATTTGCCTGCGCTCTTGAATTAGCATTGGAAAAAACACAATAACGGAAATGGATACGCTCCCTATATTGATAATAGCCTCATTTGAAAGAGGTAAAGGGAGCGGTCATCTTGTCCGTTCTACGACCCTTACACGGGAAATACGGCGTACTGGACGAGAAGCGTTCCTCTGTATTTTAGGGAATAGACCGCTTGATGACGCCTGCCGTATAACAGGCGGTTTTGATAATTTTTTAATTACGCCAAATGAAATTGAAGACCGCCGCTGGGCATTTATTGTAACAGATCTGTTTAGTACTTCTCAAAACGAATTTTTAAAACTCCACTCAATGGCTCCGCTCATCGGCATTGACGAAGGCGGCAAAAACAGACGTGATTTCGATTTTCTTATTGATATTCTACCATCTTTACCAGAAAAAAGCGAACCAAATATTCTACAAACTGCTTTCATCTCGCTCCCGGAAAACCGTAAGACAGAGAATTTTGCGCCTATACCGCACTCCGGTATAAAAATACTGATAGTTTTTGGTGCGGAAGATCCTGAAAATCTTGCGTTTCTTGCAGGTAGAGCGGCGTTATCCGTTATGAATGCAGAAATTATCGTTATAAGCGGAGTACTGCACAAAACAAAACTAAAGGAAGAAACCGTACAGGACAATTTCTTTGATGGACGCCTCTCTATTGTTGAAAAAATCGATAATTTACGGGAACAATTAGCGGATTTCGATATTGTTATCACCCATTTTGGTTTGACCGCTTTTGAAAGCGTTTATGCAGGAACACCCGTTATCCTGATTTCTCCTACATCATACCACGAACGGCTTGCCAGAGCGCGGCATTTTTACTCAGCCGGTATTGGCTTAGCCGGCATACGGCATCTACGAAAGATTTTTTCATCGGCTTCAT
This sequence comes from Spirochaetaceae bacterium, assembly GCA_031280035.1. Taxonomy (GTDB): domain Bacteria; phylum Spirochaetota; class Spirochaetia; order Treponematales; family Breznakiellaceae; genus JAIRPU01. The sequence continues at coordinate 3,094 of JAITHJ010000068.1, forward strand.
TTGAAAAAGCCGTTTATGCCTCCCGTACTGTTGCCAAAGAATATTTTACCAAAATGCCGCGCACGGAATCATTGGCCGCCTTCATATCTTCACGCGCACCTTACGCGCCGCGCAACTGTCCGGTTTGCAGCGCGCCAGCAGGCCGCGTTCTTGCGCGCTTAAATGATAAAACATACCGCCGCTGCGGTATTTGCGGAACAATTTCAATGAGCCGCTTAACGCCGCCTGACACTAATTACGCCGGCAGTTATTTCTTTGAAGACTATGCAAAGCAATACGGCAAGACATATCTTGAAGATTTTTCTAATTTAACTGCAATAGCAAAAAAACGTGTTGTCAGAATAAAAGAACTAATAAAACGCCGTTCTCAAAAAACAGCGCGATTCTTTCCTAATGCAGATTCAGACCTTGCATCCCTATCATTGCTTGACATAGGCTGTGCGTATGGCCCCTTTCTTGCAGCGGCAAAAGGAGAAAACTTTGCCTCTGCCGGCGTAGACCCGTCAGAAGAGGCGGTTGCTTTTGTCAACAAAAAGCTTGCCATTGAAGCTGTGGTTGGATCTTTTCCCGATGTTGATTTTGGTTCACGCCAGTTTGATGTTATTACGCTTTGGTATGTAATAGAACATTTTAAAGAACCTGCGGCAGTGTTGAACAAAATCAAAAATCTTTTAAAACCAGAAGGCATTCTTGCGCTTTCAACACCGTCATCAAGCGGGGTTTCAGGTCTATTTTCATCAGGCAGTTTTTTCAAAAACAGTCCGCAAGACCATTGGACGATCTGGAGTCCGCGAACAATTCGCAAAACCCTGCGGCTTTTTAATTTTTCTGTAAAAAATATTGTCATTACAGGCCATCATCCAGAACGTCTGCCTGTCATTGGGCATTTCCTTGAACGAGGATTTTTACGCGCTGTCTTTATGCTGGTTAGCAAGATTTTTGCGTTGGGAGACACTTTTGAAGTCTATGCGGTCTTAAACACGGACAGCCACAAGGAATATAAAACTACATAGAAAATAACTATTTTTCTTTAATTTGCTTTGTGCCGCTTTACTTTGCGCCGTAAATGTGCGTATAGTGGATAGATGGCGGCGAACAGCAGATATAAAGACAGCGTTTTCTCCTTTCTCTTCAGTGATGAGGCCGCGCTGCGCGAACTCTACGGCGCGCTCGAAGGCGTTACTCTGCCGCCCGACGTTCCGGTCGAACTCAATACGCTCTCCGA
>JAITHJ010000044.1 GCA_031280035.1 Spirochaetaceae bacterium
ATTCAAAAAATTATTCTTAACTCATCCGCATAAATATCCGAAAAAAAAGAAGGCGTGAGAGGTAAAGGATTTTTTCTTTCGCCGGCGCCCTTGGCGTAAAATTAAATTAAAACACGGATGGTTTGAAGGAGTGCGGGCGATGATTGATACTCAAGCCCAATGCTATACATCCGATTTTTGGCCGCATCAGCGTCTACAAACAGAATCGCAATTGGGAGTTGCCTCTGTGTTAAACGCTGACTTTGGATCTGGGCAGCCGTTTTCCGGTATGCTGGCGGCGTATTCTGACGAAAAAAGAACGGAAAATGTTCAAGTATCAGAAAAAATCGAAGAAAGCAAGGTGTCTTTGCCGGATGATCTGGAAAATCAGGTAAAAAAAGAAGAAAAAACTGATGAAGAACCAGATTTCAATGAAAAAACTATTGTCTTCGATGTGCCGGAACCGCTGATTCCGCAAATTGTCGGGCTGAATTCAGAACAAACCGTAAAAGATGATGTTCAAACCGGTGTTAAAGATGAATCTGCGGGCAAAACGGACATGGTAAAACGTAAGAAGAATGATGCCGTGCCGGAAGAAAAAACGGCTGGCGGCGCTCAGCGCGGAGGTGAGGGGAACACCGCGCTCAAACAAGAACGCGCCGCAGAATCCAAAAAACCGGCGGCAGATACGGAAAAGTCCGTCCTTTCGCAAAGTTCTGGTGAAAATGCGGAGGAATCCGAAGAAAATGCTGTCCGGCTTACCGGAACGCTTCAGGACGAAGTTGGCATGGAAGAAGCGCCGGAGGCGAAGACTGATTCGTTGAATCAGTTCGCCGCCGGCCATGCTGCCGCTGAAAAAGTCCTGTCTGACGCGCGTGCTTCAGGTGACGGTAAAAAAGACGAGGGCGAAAAGAAAGACAACGGCAGTCAGGGCGTCTTGCGTTCCAAAACGGCAAAGCAAGAGAAGGCCGTTAAGTTTGAAATCCATGACCTTCGCGCCCAAACCGGTTCTCAAACTCTTACTGAAGAACGGACGCGGACTGCGGTAGATGCGTCGGGCAATGAGGTCGAAATTGTCGTTGAAGTTAAAACGCTGCCTCAATCCAGCGCTGCGGACGGCGCGTTTAAGGGCGGCTCCGCGTTCATGAATGCGGACAAGAACCTTGACGGCCTTCTTTCTCAGCAGCTTCGGCAGTACCTTAACGGCGATATTGTTCGTAATGCTCAGGTTATGCTGCGCGATAACGGTGAGGGGACGATAAAACTCGCGCTTCGGCCTGAGTCTTTGGGTAATGTCAAGATACGTCTTGAAATGTCCGAAAACAAGGTTGTCGGTAAAATAATAGTAGAGAGTAAAGAGGCGATGCGGGCATTCCGGCAGGAAATACACGGTCTTGAAACGGCGTTTCTTGATGCGGGATTTGACGGTGCGGCGCTGGATATGGCGTTTGCCGGAGGCGGTGCGGAAGAACGACGTGAGGCGCGGGAGGATTTTAGGACGCTTACCGCCGGAATTAACGCAGCGCGCTATGACGAAGCGGTTGAAACGGCGTCCGAAGGGTCTGTGTACAGCCTTTTGGATGCCGGAAACAGTGTAAATGTATTTGTATAAAGGAGAATAGTATGGACTTTAATGTAAGTAACGCCGGCGCTACAAGAATGATGAATGAAATTGAGCTGCCGGATACCAAAATGAGCGCAGCCGATAAAGCGGCAAACGATCAGTTTGTAGCGGATTTTAACAAGACGCTGAATGAGGGCAAGGGAGCTAAAGGCAGCGTCCTTGAAATGGATGACTTTCTTAAAATTTTGACAACGCAGCTTACCCATCAGGATCCTGCGGCTCCTGTTGAAGACAAGGAGTTTATCGCGCAGATGGCGCAGATTTCTTCATTAAAAGAGATGTCAAATATGGCGGCGGATATAGCTCGTCTTACGGCGATATTTGGCGGCAGCGAAGCCACCGCGTCACTTGGCAAGAATGTGGAAATTGTGGATGGTGAGAAAGTTGTTCAGGGAACGGTAAGAGCCGTAACGCGGGATGCCGAGCCAACGGTACTTGTAAATGGTTCTTACTATCAATGGAAGAACGTCGCCAAAGTTTTTGATACGCAGGAATAAGCGTAATCAACATATAACGGATGGTAATACGGTGATATATATAAAATTTTTTAATAGCGGGGTAATTGCGATATGATGCGATCATTATTTTCCGGCGTATCCGGATTGCAAAATCATCAAACAAGAATGGATGTCGTTGGTAACAACATAGCGAATGTGAACACGACTGGTTTCAAAAGAGGGCGTGTCAATTTTCAAGATATGCTCTATCAACAGCTTGGCGGCGCGGCGCGTCCTAATGAGGATATCGGCGGCGTGAACCCAAAAGAAGTCGGACTTGGCATGACTGTCGCTTCGATAGATACGATATTTTTACAGGGGTCTTTGCAGTCAACAGGAAATCAAACGGATGTGGCGATTCAAGGGGAGGGATTTTTTGTTCTTGCTAAAGGTGAAAACAAGGTTTATACCCGTGCCGGCGCGTTCAGTCTTGATCGTGACGGCACGCTTGTAAATCCGTCTAACGGCATGAAGGTTCAAGGCTGGATGGCCGAGAACATAAACGGTACAACATTGATAGAGGTTTCCCGCGATGTAGGCGATCTTGCCATTCCTATTGGAAGCAAGGATCCGGCCCGCGAAACTTCCCGTATATTATTTGCCTGTAACCTTGATAAGCGGCTTCCGTTTATACCTGAAGGAACTACAGACGAGGCTGTAATACGGGCGGCTACATGGAATACTCAAATAGAGATTTTTGATAGTTTTGGCTCGCGGCATATACTGCAGGCGCAGTTTACACGTGTGCCGGGAACGGCGAATAGCTGGTCAGTGAACGTTGCCGTTGACCCGCAGGCTGAGACGGCTACAAATACCGCGGTTGGACTTGGAGAAGGCGGCACAGCCGCCGGCGGCGCTACAACGTTTACCGTTAATTTTAACAACGAAGGCATGATTACCAGCGCTGTTGATGCGGCGGGCAACGAATCCGGCGGCGCGAACGCCGGAACGGTTGTAATGAATGTTGCGTATGACGTGCCTTTCACCGATCCAGACGCAGACGGCAATCCCGTTCGTCAGCAGTTTACGCTGGATATGGGCGAAGTTGGCAGTACTATCCGTGCGCTGACGCAGTATTCTAAAGACAGTTCATCAAAGGCTGTTGAGCAGGACGGCTATACGATGGGCTTTCTTGAAAACTTCAAGATTGACCGCAGCGGGGAAATTACAGGAATTTATTCCAACGGTTCCCGCCGCGCGATAGGCCAGATTGCGCTTGCCACATTTGCAAATCCGGGCGGTCTTGAGAAAAATGGCGATACGGCATTTCTTGTGTCAAACAACTCTGGTGCGGCCAATATCGGTCCTTCCGGCGTGGCTGGCAAAGGCGCCATAATTGCCGGAACGCTTGAAATGTCAAACGTTGACCTTTCCGATCAATTTGTTGACATGATAGTAACTCAGCGCGGCTTTCAAGCGAACTCGCGTACAATTCAGACTGCTGATCAGCTTCTTCAGGAAGTCTTGACCTTGAAACGGTAATGTAAGAGAGTATAATGGGAAGAGCGCTGGGGTTTGAGCCGCGTTTTATGTAAGCTGCGGCTTGGGGAGCGCTCTTCCTGTTAATCAGCAATGGGGACAGTATGATAAAAGTAACTCGTCTTGACGGCGTAGAGTACTATATAAACCCGCATCAGATTGAGTCCGTCGAGATGAAGCCCGATACGACTCTTTTGATGTTGTCAGGAAAGCATATTGTTGTCCGGGAAAAGGTTGACGAACTTGTTGATAAGATAGTAGCGTACAGAAGAAAAATAGGTGTGTTTGGCAACGATGTATAAGGAAAAACAATGGATATAGCAACCCTTATTGGTATAATCGGCGTATTCGGCATGATGATATTCGGCATCATGGCCGGCGGCGCGGGTCTTGCGACGTATTGGGATTTACCGTCAATGTTAATTGTCGTTTTAGGCTCATGGTTTGCTTTGATGTTTGCGGCCAAAATACCTGACGCCGTTGGCGTTTTTAAAATTTTAGGTCTTGCGTTTAACGTACCTAATTTTGGGGAAAAAACGATCGTTACCAAGCTCAAGGCAATGTCCGACAAGGCGCGCCGCGAGGGATTGCTGTCTCTTGAAGACGATATAAACGACCTTGACGATCAGTTTATGAAAAAGGGTCTCCAGCTTGTTGTAGACGGAACGGACGCCGCCGTTGTCCGTGATCTTCTGGAAATTGAAGTAAGCCAGATGCAGGACCGCCATGCCAAAAAGATTGGTCTTTTGAATATGTGGGCGGCGCTGGCGCCGGGTTTTGGAATGCTGGGTACGGTTATTGGTCTTATAGCGATGATGAAAAACCTTGAAGACAAGGCGTCCGTAGGCCCGAACATGGCCGTTGCTCTTATTACAACATTGTACGGATCGCTTATAGCCAACGCGCTTTTGACGCCGGTTATGGCGAAACTTCGTTCAATGGATGCACAGGAAGGACAGGTGCGCGAGATGATTATTGAAGGCATCCTTTCAATACAGGCCGGCGATAATCCGCGAATTCTCGGCATGAAACTGCTTACATTTCTTTCGCCGGAAGATCAAAAAGAAGTGGCAAAAGACATACTGGAATAATCAGAGGGCGGCATGGCGAAAAAAAAGAAAAAGAAAGATAGCGGCGGCCCCAGCGGCAATGAATGGCTTACTACATACTCTGACATGGTTACGCTGGTACTCTGTTTTTTTGCCATCATGTTTAATCCTGATGAGGTAACGCCGTCTTCTATGGCGCAGTTGAGCGTTTCGTTTAACGCGCGCGGTATGGGGGCGAATGCCGGCGGCAATACGCTGGCTGTTGGCCGTTACGCCGACCTTGGAAATAACGTATTAAGTCTTCCTGCGATGGACAAGGGAAAATCGCTGGGTACCGCCTTAAAAAAGGCCGTAAGTCTTTTTGCGCCGGAAGTGCATTCAAAAAAGATGACGATAACTTCAGACGAGCGCGGCGTTGTTATCAGCCTTGCCTCGGATGTGTTTTTTGAGCCGGCGTCATCACGAATCAATATTGAACAGGCGCGGGATATTCTTCTCAGGCTGGGAACGCTGCTTTCCGCGCCTGATCTTTTCAAGAACAAGTTTAGGATTGAGGGTCATACCGATTCTACGCCGATAGATCCTAATGGTCCTTGGACGTCAAACTGGCAGCTTTCCGCCATGCGCGCTATTTCCGTGCTGAATTATCTTACGGCGCTTGGTTTGTCTGACCGTAAATTTCAAATTGCGGGCATGGCGGATACGGTTCCAATAGCGCAGGATGTAACGCCGGAGGAAAGAGCCTTAAACAGACGGGTAGATGTTATTATATTAGACGAAGGGCATTTGTAAAACGTATTTTTATAGAAATTTTATCTTTAACGGTATAAAGGAGAATGAATTATGGCTGACGAAGAAGATGTACTTGAAGAAGACGGCGAAGGGGGAGCGGAAGCCCCGCCTAAGAAAGGCGGCGGCGGCGGTATTGTTCCTAAACTTCTTAAATTCGTGGCGATAGGGCTTGGCGCGCTTATCTTTATTGTTACCGTTGTGGTAATAACCTTTAATATCATGAACGGCGGCGGCAAGCAGGCTCAGGCCAGTATTCCGCAGACTGAATCTTACGTGGCGGTAAAGCCGATATATGCGGCGTATGACGGCATTGGTGAAGTGAGCGTATTGACAAAAGATTCGCCGCCGTTTAATGTCGCCGTTACTCCGGTGCTTCAATACGACCTTAATGATAACGCGACTCAGACCGAACTTATTGCACGCAAGGTTGAGCTTCAGGATTTTATCAGGCGTTATTTTAGCAACAAATATGCTGAGGAGCTTCAAACGTCTCCAACGCAGGAGTTTCATGTAAAAAACGAAATAAAAGAACTCCTTAATACAACGGTTCTTGATAAAGCGCGTGTTCGCAGCGTACTGTTCCCTCAGTTCAGGCTCTATCAAATGGAGTAATGAAAGTATAAACCGCTCAGTGAAAAGTATGCGCTTTTTGAGGTTTCTTGCCGAAACTGTTGATAAGGTTTTTTTTCTCTGTTAGAGTATGTGTGGTATTAATACCGTCCCGTGGTTTCGGGTTTGATGATCTTATTTTTTGTGGAGAGTATTATGGTTCAAAATTATGCCGTAGATGAACTTTCGAAAAGGCTTTCTGTTTTTATGATGTTCCTTACGTCTTTTCATTTTGCATCGTCAGATGATGATGACTTTGATGACGATGATGATTTTGACGATGACGACGAAGATTTTGACGATGACGAAGATTTTGATGATGATTATGATGATGATGACGACGATGAAGAGGACGATGATTTTGAAGACGAAGACTTTGAAGATGAAGAGGACGATGACTTCGATGACGATGAAGAATGAAGTCTGCGTAAAGCCGCCGCTAGGCTGTCATCTTTGAGAGTTCTTCAAATACCGGCGCAAGTTCATCGGCTTTTATAACCGCGTATCGGTCAAGCGGCGTTGGCATATTATTTATGATGATAATTTCAGCGCCGTTTCTCAGCGCGGCTTCCGGTATGCCGGCGGCCGGATATACGGTAAGGCTTGTTCCGAGTACGAGCATAAGATCGGTAAGCTGTGCTTCGTCATGGGCGGTACGCATGGCTTCTATCGGCAGCGCCTCGCCAAAAAACGTAATTGCCGGTTTGAGTATTTTGCCGCAGTACGGACAAAGCGGAAAGCCGCCGGCTTTTACTGTTTCCGCCGCTTCTTCAAACGGAACGCGCACACCGGCGCATCGCAGACAGTAATGAACAGCCGGCGAGCCGTGAACCTCGATTATGCGTTTGCCGCCGCCTTTCTGGTGCAGAAAATCGATATTCTGCGTAATAACGGCTTTTACAAGACCTTTTGCTTCCATTGCCGCAAGAGTCGTATGTACGATTGACGCCGGATAACCGGCGGCGTTGTATATGAATGATCCCGCTGTTTTGTAATAAAATTCGGGGTCTTTTTCAAAATAATCGATATCGAACATTTTTTCGGCGTTCATGTCGTTATAAATGCCGTTTTTGCCGCGAAAATCCCGTATGCCGGAGAGCGTACTTATTCCTGCGCCGGTAAACGCGACACAATGTTTTGCCGCGGCGATTTTTTTATATATGGCTGCTGCTGTTTGCTTCATAATTCACGCTTCCCGGACAAAACGGATAATATCCGTCAAGCCAACTACGCAAAATACGATAAAAAAGATATACAGGGAGTAGATTTTTATATTGTCATTTTGAAACCCCGCCGGCTCTTTAGGGCGGACAATTTTGCCGGATTCAAGCAGAGGTCTTTTTTGTCCGTTAAAGCCGTCTATTCTGATGTGCGTTTCGCCGTCTTTTCCATATCCCATATTCATGGCCTCAAGGGCTATAGTTTCAGGGTCGCTGCTTAACGCCTCTTTTTCAGCGAGCAGCGCGCTGTTTATTCTACGCAGATGACCGATGTTTTCCGTTTGTTTTTTTCGTTCCGTATCAAATTTGTCATAAGCAAAAAAGCCGGTGTTTCCCCAAAATAAAGATACGGCGGCGTAAAAAAGAACAGCCAGCCACGGGGCCAGCAGATATTTTATAAGACGCATACCGTAATTATGCGCGCTAATCCGGTTTTGGACAAGAGTCCGCCGGCCTCTAAAAAGAGCCGGTCTTTGAGACAAAGCTAAAGAATATTGGAAAACTATCCGATACTGTAAACGTAATTTTATCCACGCGGGCTGCCATAAAAACGCGCCTGTAGATATACTGAAAATGGGAACGTGGTTAAACACATACAAACATACTTAGGGAGATGTATAATGAATAAAAAACATAGTGTATTTTCTGGAAATAAAGGCCCCCGTACGATGCGCGGCGCGGCGTTATTGATAGGCAGCGTTACGCTGCTGATATGCGGCGCGGTAGCGGTTTTGCTGACGTGTTCTGATGCAATAATACCGTACGCAATGATAGGCGATGCCGGATCGTATGATTTAACCTCTCCGTATGAGCTTGTGGATACTAGTACCTCCACCAGTCCTATTATAACGGTTCATGACGTAAACACCGGAGGCATAAGCATTAAGACCGTGCGTGAGCGTTCGGACGGTTCGGTGGAAATACTGCTGGGCGGGAGTAACGTAGTGAGCGGCATTCCGGCGGCTTTGCATAATGTTGTGCCGAGTCCTACCACTACTTATAATAGAGAGCAGACTGATTATCCTATAAGTCCGGGTTTTGCAGATGGTACTAGTATTGTCGGCGTAGCGGATGATATGGCCTCTTTTGACCATACGCTGGAAGATTTTATAAGCCTTGCCAGCGTAAGCCGGAACGCCAAGTATACGGTAGTTACCATAACGGGAATGATAGAGCATGGTAAATTTATTGAAATACAAGAACAAAATGAATCTTTGCGTCTGTTTTCTAACTATTATGTATCAGGATATAACGCCGCTACCGCAGTTTTTAACGAAAACAGGCATCCGATGTACAGAGACCGCGTTTATTATTTTGACCCGAATTATTTTTCTGCCGGAGGTTATAACCCTCCTGCGGGACGCTTTAGGCCAAGGGGTAACAAAGAGCAGGGCGGCGGGTTTGACGTTCTTATCTGGGACGGGGCAAACCCCAAACGCGCCACGTTCAGCGTTTCCTATGATAACGGCCGGACCTACAAAAAAACGATAGTTGACTGGAGCGCCGTACGCTTTGCTGAGGTTCCGCTCTATGGAGTTGTATGGGAAACGCTGGATGAAGACGGTTTGGTTGTAAACAATAGAGACGGCGATCCGTTTGCCAATCTAAATATCGAAGTTAATGGCCCAGCCCCAAATTATACGGCCACCATTAACCTGAATTTATATCCTGACGGGGCCGACACGCCTCCTCCTCTGTCTGTAGCCGTTGGAGCGTATCCTATTTTTACGCCGATGAACGCGACCGCCAAGCGTTTCTATTTGGAGACTGGTGGTATTAAGTACAGCAGCTCTGTTGATATTAACGGAATACGCGTTGAACTGTCCGATAGAATAAGAGTTTCCGCCATAAAAGGAGCGAGTTCCGGCGGCCCTGTAGACGTAATTGTCTATATCGATACGGTGGATCCTGCTACCGGCAATCCGGGGGTACCGGTAAAACTGACATTAACTATTTCAAGCTAACGCGCGCGGCTGGCTGCAGGCAGGGCCGTTTGCGGCGCGCCGTTGATTTCTTTTGCCTGATAGTGTATGCTGACCGCTGGTTTTGGGAGGATATATGAGTTTAGGAGAAATCGTAGCTTTGCTGCGCGGCGGAATTCTACAGATTGTTGTAATTGCCGCTCCAATTTTGTTTACCGCTCTTGTCGTCGGCCTTGTGGTGGCGATTCTTCAGGCGGCAACGTCAATTCAGGAACAAACGCTGACCTTTGTTCCTAAAGTAATCGCCATACTTGCGGTGCTTGCTTTTTTGGGAAGCTGGATGTTTGCGCGGCTTGGCGCGTATACAATCGATATTTTCAATATGATACCGGCAATGGCCGGAATTCCGCGGGGGTAAGCCGCTGAACGAGATTTTACAGAACGCGCCGTTGTTTTTGCTGCTTGCCGTCCGCGCGCTTGCGATGATTGAGGTTGCGCCGATAATATCATCGGACTCGGTGCCGCAGGTTGCAAAAATCGCCCTCGCCGGTTTTACGGCGTTCGCCGTCTTTCCAGATGCGGCTGGCCGCGCGCTCTGGACGGCGCTGCCCGGCATAAATACAGGCCCTTTCGGTCTTGAATTTTTGCTTTTGATACTGGGCGAGGGAATAATCGGCATAATTCTGGGCTTTTTGATAACGATAATTTTTGCGGCGTTTTCTACGGCGGGGCAGTTTTTCTCGCTGCAAATGGGTTTTAGCATATCTGAAACCTTTGACCCGCTTTCTCAAATTGAAAATCCGCTGATGGGACAGTTCCTCAATTTAATCGCTATGCTGACTTTTCTTGTAATCGGCGGCTTTCGGGGCCTTTTTTTAACGGGGTTCTGGCATTCGGTGCAGTCGTTCAATGTAATCAAGCTGATTGAGGGGCGCGAGTACCTAACCGCCGTAATGACCGGCGGGCTTTCGCGCCTTTTCCTTGACGCGATTATGATAAGTATGCCTATTTTAGGCGCGTTGTTTCTGACATCGCTCGCCACAGGCCTTATATCAAAAACCGCGCCGCAGATCAATATATTAACTGAGGGCTTCCCGATTTCTATCGGCGTAACATTCGTCTTGATTATGGCTATAATGCCGTTTATGGTTGAGGCTTTCGCCAATATTCTTGATTCGGGTTTTACAACGCTTGAAGACCTTTTTATCCATGCCGGCGGAATAAATCCGCGAATGATTGAGTAATATTATTAAGACTGAATTTGTCTCTTGACAGCGGGGTAATGCCTGTAGTAGGATAATGGAAAAATTTAGCCGCGTATTTTAAAAGAGGCGTTGCCGCTTGCGGTCAGTAAAAAAACTATTATCCGGTATAACCGGGCTGCGCCTACAGGGCGCGCGTGGAGGCTATTATGGCACAACAAAAAATCGCTGACATTCTTAAAAAAAGGATGGCATTCTCATTCGAGGTTTTTCCCCCGAAAGAGGACGACGGCGTTCCGAAATTGCAGAAAGAATTGGACGAACTTTTTAAATTTAGTCCTGATTTCATAAGCTGTACCTATGGAGCGGGCGGCACTAACGTAGGAAAAAGTGTTGAAATTTGCGATTACATAGTTAAAAAAGATGTAACCTGCATGACGCACTTTACTTGTATCGGCAGCACCAAAGACCTTATCAAACAGCACATGGACAATTACACCAAGAAACTTGGTCTTAAAAACGTACTTGCCATGCGCGGCGACTTCCCTAAAGATCCCGCGACCGGCGACCTGATGACGACCACCGGCGGCGTATTTAACAACGCGAATTTTTTAATAGAATTCCTTAAAGAGAACTACCCCGATCTTTGTATCGCCTGCGCGGGCGATCCGGAAATTCACATTCTTGCGGCAAGCCCCGAATCGGACATCGCGTTTATTCGCGCTAAGCAGGACGCCGGCGCCGAGTTCATTATGTGTCAGCTCTGTCACGACATTCCCGCCTACGAACGCTGGGTTAAAAAATGCCGCAAGGCCGGTATTACGCTGCCGTTTGTTATGGGACTCATGCCCGTTCTGGCCCGCGACCCGATTATCAACATGACGGTTTCCAACGGCTGTTCTATTCCCGCTGATCTGGCCGTCGTTATCGGCAAATACACCCCGCCCCGCGGATCGAGTGAAGAGCTTGTCAAACGCTATGCGGCGGACTTTAAGAAAGCCGGCATGGAATACACCGTTAAATCACTGTGGCGCTACATGAACACCGACCTTCAGGGTATCCACCTCTACGCGCTGAACAGAAGCGCAGACGTAGGGCAGATTGTTCTTGATTCCGGTATCCGCGTAAAAAAATAAACGCGGCAAGAGAGATCATATTTTTTATATTTTATAGGAGAAAAAAATGACAGGTGATGGAGTAAAAAGAGTTCCGAATCCTTCGGACATTGATATTGCGCAGTCGGTATATCCGGCGCATACGGATAAAATTCAGGAAGTAGCCCAGCGGGCGAATGT